>JAGNOY010000001.1:20763-34027 GCA_017989935.1 Chitinophagaceae bacterium | reverse complement strand
AAAAAAAGCCTTATTCTGCCAAGATTTCCATATTCTTCTTGATGCCACGCCATTCAAAAAGATTCACTACTTTCAAAATCCAACTCAATCGTCTACCGGGATTTTTAAGTCCATAACCTAATTGGTAAATAATATCATCTCGTTGATTGAGTAAATGTTGTCTGCTCGAATTCAAGCCAAGTTGATTGGCAAAACCCCAAGCTCCATCTCTTGCTGTAGAAATGCTGAAGTTGATAATTTGCTCATCCATGGATTTAGCTAAAGGCATTAAGTATTGGAAGATGGGTGAAATTTTACTCATATTTCTTTTCACTTCATCAACCATAGAAGCTAACAACGCATTGATTTGAAAAAAGTTTTGTTGAATTTCTGCGAGTGGTTTTCCTTGCAAGCAGTCAATGGTGGCTATGCCTAAATCGAAATTAATATGTGCATTGATGCCTAATAATAAATGTTGCAGTATCACATGTCCACTTTCTTCACTCGCTGCAAAGGCCACTTGCCAACTCTTATTGGGCATTTGTTTTTGTTGCCATGAAGTATAGGCTTCGATATAACGGTTCGCAAACACCACATCCAATTTTTCCATCAAGTCATTGTTATCAAATTCATTATTCGCAATTCCCTGCTTCACACGCTTGGTAACTTTCTGATACAACACAGCAAAATACCCCAAAGGATTATTGGTGTCTTTGCATGCTTCAATAATTTGATCGAGCTGCGCAATAACTTCATCTATCGTTTCACAAGGCATAAAATAAATTTAAAGCAAAAGTAGTATTTAAATGAAAGTTTTTTTTGCTCCCAATATTCATTTGTTTCGCCGAGCATGTCGTTTCGGGAGCCCTGCATCGCCTGCGGCGTTTACTTGATGAAATTGTACTAAACGATACACTAAAAGTAAATTCTATTAACCCTTGAATATGTAATAGCTTTACGTAAATATAAAATTATGGCCAAAAGTCAAGATGCGAAAAAAAGCACGAAGAAAGAACCCCTGAAAACACCTAAAGAAAAGAAAGAAGAGAAACGAGAAAAAAAGGCGAAGAATAGATAAATAGTGTAAGCAGCTGATTCATCTTCATTCAAAGTAAAAGGATTTACTTATTTTAAAAATACTAAGATTGAGCATAACCTAAAGCACAAAAAAATCCGCCACATTTTAATATGGCGGATTACTAAAATTTATTTGCGTCTTATTTCTTCGGAGCAGGAGAAGTTGTTGTTGCCGGTTGAATGCCTAATTTTTTCTGTACATCTTTCAAAATATCATCTGAAGGTTGTGCATAAATAATACCACCAGCACTCACATCAAAAATATACGTATACCCTTTTTCTTTAGCTACAGCTTGAATCGCTTGGTCAGCCTTTTCAGTAATTGGCTTAAGCAATTCTTGTCTTTTTGTAGCTACTTTTTCTTCTGCAACTTGCTGTGTAGATTGTATATTCGTTTGCAAATCTTGAAGTTCTTTTTCCTTTACACCTTGCATAGCTTCAGTCAAGGTTTTTGATTTCATACCCTCTTCATAGGACTTGTATTTTGTTTCAAGATCTTTTTGCATTTTAGCTAATTGATCTTGATAAGTCTTTGCATAGGTGTTAATGTCTGCATCCGCTTTTTTGGCTTCAGGCATAGATAAAATTAATTCTTCTGAATTAACATATCCTATTTTTTGTTGGGCAAAAGCCATGGCTGATGCCAAGACAAGGGTTAAAGCCAATACTACTTTTTTCATATTCAATTTTTATTTATTAAGGATTTTAATGTGTGCAAATATATATAAATTATATAAAGTCGGGTCAACGCCAACCTATTTTTTACTTGGAGAGGTTACGCCTAAATCTTTTAAAACCTCATCACTTTTATCGATTTTTGGATCGGCGAAAAAGACGCTTAAGTCAGCTGATTTATCAAAAATAATATCAAACCCTTTGGCGCCAGCTAATTTTTGAATGGCATTATACACTTTGTCTTGAACGGGTTTTACTAATTCTTGTCTTTTCTTGAACAAATCACCCTCTACGCCGAAACGCTTCTTTTGTAACTCTTTAGCTTCTTTTTCCTTTTTGATAATTTCATTCTCTCTGCTTTTCTTCATTTCTTCACTCAGCATCACTTGCTCAGCTTGATAAGACTTATACATTCTATCTACATCTTGTAATCTAGCATCAATTTCTTTTTGCCAATTTGAAGAAAATTCGTCGAGTTTAGTTTGCGCTTGTTTATAATCTGGGAGATTCTCTAAAATATATTTCGAATCAACCACGCAATAACGTTGAGCTTGTAGTTGAAATCCTGCAGTTAAACATAGAATGACAACGAGTAGTTTTTTAATGTTTTTCATTTTTATAAATTTTTGTCTCAGACCTCAAAGATGAATCAAAGTCAACTTTAAAGATATGGTTTAACTTAATTTTAAACAAACTATTATTCTGGTTCGAAACCTAACATGAAGGAAAACTTGGTTGCTTGACCAAATTTTGTTCCAGGTGTTAATCGATCTAACCCTAAACCATAATCTAATCCAAGTAAACCAAACATTGGCAAGAAAACACGAACACCCACACCCACAGAACGATTTAATTGAAAAGGATTAAAGCTTTTGAAATTATCCCAAGCATTGGCTGCTTCAAAAAATGCTAATCCATAGATTGTAGAAGAAGGGTTCAGCGAGAAAGGATATCGCATTTCTGCGGTATACTTATTAAATATTGTCGCACCATTTGAGTTTGAATAAATTTCATATCCACGTTGCGCAATGATATCACGACCATAGATTGTAAATCCAGAAAGGCCATCGCCACCCACTTGGAAGCGCTCAAAAGGAGATTGAAGATTTTGATTATAATACCCTAAATAGCCATGTTTTGTGGCAAGTTTAAGAATCAAATTTCCTTTCACACGTTGATACCACTCTGCAGTAAATCTGTATTTGTGGTATTCAATCCATTTGAATTTTTCATAAGCAGGTAAATCAGAATAATCTTTATTATTAAACAAGGAGTATGGCGCTGTAAACTGTACACTCAATGAAATATTGGATCCACTTCTTGGAAATAAAGGCTGATCAATTGAATAGCGACCCAAGTTTATTTTCAAACTTAAATTATTCGCTTGGCCTTTGTCAAAATTTTCAAAAAATAAATAGTTCTTAATATTATACAATTGATAATTCAGCCCATAAGAAAGAATGAAGTTATCATCAGGCCAACGTAAACGCTTACTTAAAGTGGCTCCTGCACCAATGGTTGTCATATGTCCTGTTGTTTGCGAACCAAAGGTTCCAGCAAAATAAGTTCTATATACGTTAACAGACAAAGAGTTTGGTTTTTTGCCTCCAAGCCAAGGTTCTGTAAATCCAGCATTGATAGAATTATACCATTTTCCATTTGCCTGCCCTCTAATGGATAATTTTTGACCATCGCCCATTGGTAATGGATCCCATTCTTTCACTTTGGCTACATTTTTTAAGGCAAAATTATTAAATGAAACACCCA
Organism: Chitinophagaceae bacterium; assembly: GCA_017989935.1. Lineage (GTDB taxonomy): Bacteria > Bacteroidota > Bacteroidia > Chitinophagales > Chitinophagaceae > OLB11. The sequence continues at coordinate 30,529 of JAGNOY010000001.1, read as the reverse complement.
CAGTACCTGTGATACCTAAACCACCTCCAAAGCCTGCTTGCAATTCTAATTGATCAGCAGATTTTTCAGTGACTGTATAATCAATATCTACAGTACCATCAGGATGCGGAACGGGTTGAATGCCAATTTTCTCCGCATCAAAAAACCCAAGGTTTGCAATTTCTCGTTGAGAGCGTACTATATCTTCTCTACTAAATTTGTTTCCAGGATATGTTCTTAATTCTCTGCGTAACACATGTTCATGTGTTTTGTCATTACCGAAGATATTAATGTTTCTAAGCGTGTATTGCTCTCCTTCAACTAATCTCACTTCGAAGTTAATAGTATCTCCATTGATTGATTTTTCTGAAATATCTGTGTTGAAAGCTAAATAACCATCATTTAGGTAAAGTGAACCAATATCATCTCCTTCTTGAGTTTGAATTTTCCCTAATCTTTTATTGAGTAATTCTTCATTATACACATCTCCTTTTTTGATACCCAACATTTTTTTCAATTCTTCTTCAGAATATTTGGTATTTCCTTTCCATTCAATATCACCAAAATAATACCTTCGTCCTTCTGCAATTTTTACATCAATATTGATGTGGCCATTGTTTGCAGTATAGATGGTGTCTTGTAAAATCTTAGCATCTCTGTATCCAATAGAATTATAGTACTGTACTAAGGTTTGTTTGTCTTCATCATACTTACGTGCATTAAATTTAGAGGCAGAAAATACACCATATCGTACATAAGGATCTAGCAATTGAGCTGTTTTAGTTAAGGATAAAAACCCTTTTCCTTGAAGATAGCCTTTGAAGTCATTTTTATTTTCGCCTAAAACGCTTTCTTTATTGGCACTATACAATGAAATTCTCGCCATTTCTTTGCTGCCTTTCATGAATTTTTTCAATTTCATGGTAGTCGCATTTTCATTCCCGAAAATATTAACTTGATTAATTTTTACTTTAAGTCCTTTGTTTACAACAAATGTCAAAATAACCATATTGATGAAAGAAGTGTCAGCACGTTCTAACACATTTACATTCACATTGGTATATCCTTTTTCAGTGTAAAATTTCTTTATTCTTTCAATAGCATTTTGTTTGGTGGCTTCTGTAACCACTTTACTTTTTACTAAGGGAAGTTTTTCTTTTAATTCTTTCGCATCAGCTTCTTTGATTCCTTTAAAACTATACTTAGACAATCTTGGTCTTTCAGTAATAGCAATATCTAAAAAAATCTTATCTCCCTGAGTTCGAACCGCATTAATTTCTATATTCGAAAACAAACTTTGTTTCCAAAGATTTTGAATTGCTTTTGAGATGGCCGGATCATTGGGCAGTTTAATTTTATCCCCTATACTCAAGCCTGAAATTGAAATCAATAATTCTTCGTCAAGATATTTAGATCCAGAGACAGTAATTCCTCCAATCACAAATTCGTTGGCATTACTAAATGCCTTAGTTTTCTCTTTTTTAGACTTTAGTCCTATCTGTGCATCACAATGCTGGGTACTCATTAGTCCGGCCAACAAGATGAGGGTATAAACGGTTAATTTCATGCTTTTTTCAGTTGTTCGCTTATTTTGCCAAAGCGACGTTCTCTGTTTTGATAATTTAATACGGCTTCAAAAAGGTTTTCTTTTCGAAAATCGGGCCAATGAGTATGCGTAAAATACAATTCAGCATAGGCTAATTGAAATAATAAAAAGTTGCTGATTCTATGTTCGCCACTTGTTCTAATCATTAATTCAGGATCGGGAAATCCTGCAGTAGTTAAGTTGCTTTTAAAAACATCTTCAGTAATATCCTCAATAGCTAACTCATGATTCTTTACTTGGGCGGCAATTTTTTTAACGGCATCCACAATTTCCCATTTGGCACTATAACTTAACGCTAAGATCAAATTTAATGAAGAGTTTTCTGCAGTTAAGTCCATGGCCTCTTGAAGTTCTTGGGCGCAATTGGCTGGCAAACTATCCATGTCGCCAATTACAAATAATCTAACTCCATTTTTATTGAGTGTTTCTGCTTCTTTGCGAATGGTTGCTACTAAAAGTTCCATCAAACCATTCACTTCGCTTTCGGGTCTGTTCCAATTTTCCGTAGAAAAGGCGTATAACGTTAGGTATTTAATGCCAATTTCCCCGCAACCTTCTACAACCTCGCGCACACTAATCACACCATGCTGATGACCGTATAATCGATCCTTACCTCGTTCTTTAGCCCAACGTCCATTTCCATCCATTATGATGGCTACATGATTCGGTATTTTGTGTTTATCCAATAAATCGTTCATTCTCTATATGCGAAGCGAGCAAAAGTACTAAAATCAACTTTGTATGAAAGTTAAAATAATGGCTTATTCATAGTTTAACAGAGCTTTCACACAAAAAAAGCGTGTTTTTACTAGGCTTTTGGCCTAAAATCAAGAAGAATAATTTTTTTAATTATTGAAAAGGGACTACTTCTCCTCATGTTTTTACCCTATATTTGTTTGAAACAAAGAATCTTGTTCGTCATGAAAAAATTTGTCTCAGCAATTACTGTACTTGTCTTGCTTTGTTCTTTACAAGCTTGCAAAAAAACACAAAGTACAGATGCCCCCTTGCCTGTTGTTCGTAAAGAGGCTGTTTATATTTCTACAGAAAATAATAATTTGATCAGCTATCAGTACAATACTGGTGAAAAACTGTGGGAAGTAATTTTGAAAGGGAATGCCCAAAGTACCCCTGTTTTATACAACAAGAAATTATATACTATTACTGGAAATGGCTATTTGTATTCTATCGATATCTTAAAAGGGGAAATTTATAGAGAAATGAATATTGGACTCAGCAGCGTACATGCTTTATCGGCAGTAAATGGAAAACTATATATTGCTTCTGACAAACTTTATTGTTATGATACTACCATGAATTTTGCTTGGTGGTATATTCCTGCAAGTGGCGATATATGCACGACTGCTCCACAAGTGATAAATAATCGGGTGTTTGTTGGAGCTGGCAATACTTGCCATGCTGTTGATGCAGGTACTGGCTTAGGTGTATGGGTTTCGGCCCCCTTGCCAGATAGCATTAAATCTTCACCTAGTGTGAGTAACGGAGTAGTATATTTTGGCTGTAACGACAAAAAAGTATATGCATTAAATGAGAGTGATGGTAGTCCACGCTGGAATTTTGCCACTATGGATAAAGTTTTTGCTTCCCCTATCGTTTATGGAGGGATGTGCTTGATTGGAGGCATGGATTATGATTTTTACTGCATAGATACAACCACAGGTTTCAAACGCTGGTCAACAGCTACGGCAGAACGAATTTCTTCTTCAGCAGCTATCCACGAATTAACAAATACTGTTCTTGTTGGCAGCTACGATTTTAATTTATATGCATTAAGTCATGTGGATGGGAAAATAAAATGGAAGTATCCTGCAGGTAGCTTAATTAAATCTTCTCCTGTTGTGTATAAAGATTATGTGTACTTTACCTCATTCGACAGATATATCTATTGTGTAAATGTAAATTCAGGCAACCTTGTTTGGAAGCAATTCCTAAATGGAAATACCTTAAGTTCTCCAGTGGTTGACGACTTGCAAAAGGGCGTGCATCCAAGTGTAAGCGGTATGAGTAAATACTAAATTGTGGTTGAGCCAAACTAAGTCCTTTTTTATTGCAAGTGTATCCACTCTGCAAATCAGGTCATTCATTCGGCTAACCAAAATTGTGCCACCATATATAGTTGTGGCGACGATCTCCTATATTAAATTCATCTAATGAATTTTATGAAACGTAAGGCTAATATACGTGTTGTCCGCCGTTAATACTATAATTTGCGCCTGTAATAAAACTAGTAGCATCGCTTGCTAAAAATGAAACTAAATGTGCAACTTCATGAGTGCCTCCTAAACGCCCCATTGGTATTTGTGCCACAATTTGTTCTCGCACTTTTTCAGGAACAGCCATCACCATATCTGTTGCAATATATCCTGGAGAAATTGTATTTACAGTGATTCCAAACTTAGCAACTTCCATGGCCAAAGTTTTAGTAAAACCATGCATTCCCGCCTTGGCTGCAGAATAATTAGTTTGCCCAAATTGCCCTCTTTGTCCATTTACTGAAGATATATTAATGATACGCCCAAACTTTCTTTCTATCATGCCTTCAATTACATTTCGTGTTGTATTAAACACACTATTCAGGTTGGTGTCAATCACTGCTAGCCAATCTTCTTTAGACATTTTGGCCAATCGCCCATCTCTTGTAATGCCAGCATTATTTACCAAGATATCTATCCCACCTAATGTGGATTCAATATCTTGTATCATTTTAGTCATCGAATCAAAATCACATACGTCACCTTCAAATAATTCTATGTCAATATTTTCCGCCTTCATTTTTTCGGCCCATTCATCTGCTTTGGCTCTGCTTCTATAATTGGCTACCACATGATATCCATCTTGATAGAGCTTTTTACACATGGCTGTGCCTAATCCGCCAGTGGCACCTGTTACAAGGGCTATTCTTTTGTTTTGTTTATCCATAATAAATAATTTTACTATGAAGATAAAAAAGTAATTGTATAAAACGAATAAGATTTGAGTTCCTAGCTTATTTTTTTCTTTTCTTCATAATATGAAGATTTAAAAGGATGTCTGTCTTTCCATTTTTCTCCTTGTTGTTCGTGAAAATAGGAGGCCACCATTTTATAAAACCAATTCACAATTACATTTCTGAGTTTGTAAAAACTAAATCGATAATCTGGCTCACAACCTAATATAGCTTTGGCTTCAGGGGCTGTTCGACCTAAAATTAATTTTCGGCTATCTAAGGCTATGGCATTTTCCAAACAATGAAAAAGGATGTTAAAATACAATTGATATTGATGATTGTAGGCATAATCTATGCCAATATAATTCATGTCATACTCATCGTCATGCTTAATGACAGATGAAAATGCAATCAACTTTTCTTGACAAAAAAAGCCATAAACTTTATATTTATCCTTCATCACACTTTTCAATTCGCAAAAAAATTGATCATTAATGATGCCCATACTCACCAATTGCTTTTGTGAAACTTGCAAATACAGTAATTCCATTTCTTTGGCATGCTTTGCTATTTGAACTTCATCAAATTCAATGATTTGAATTTGCTCAAAGGACTTTCTAATTTTTTTACATCGTTGAAGATATTTATGCTTTAATTCGGCTTCATAATCTTTGAAACTCTTCCAATGATCAGGAATGGTTATTTCCATAGATACATCTTCTTGCATTTGAATATAAGAAGCATCTTGCTGAATAAATGGCGCAATTGATTTTTCAACATCTTTTAAAAAAATACCAGAAGCATTAGTATAATTAACCATGAAATCTATTGTTTCTTGGTAACATGCAGCCTTTTCCTGAGCTGTGAAATCTTGCTCTAAATATTGAAAAAATAACACATCGTGTCGAAACAAATTTCCCGCTACTAATAAAGCAGGTTTTACTATACGCAAGGCTAAGGATAAAGCTACTTGTTGAGACTTCTTTTCACCTAAATTAAAATGCAGGGGTGTTACAGACAATAATTGATAATATGAAAGAAATATTGGCTTATCATCATAGCTTGTGACTACATAATAATTTTTAATATTTGGCACTTGCGCTTTTTCAATACTATCTATTCCTAAACAAAGCTGTTTAATCTGTGGTTGCTGATTCCAATCTATAGGCAGATCTTTAGCAGTATCATAAACAGTATAGTTTTTTTTCATGGATGGGCAAATGTAGCAACTTCGAACTTGTACACAAATTTTTCATCCTATCTTTATCCTGATACAAGATTGAATTTGTTTACTTTGTATCTTCAACTACTATGCTTAAAAGAGCCATACTTTATATATTGAATTTGTTGATTCAAATTTATCAATTTGTATTTTCTCCCCTATTGGGACCCAGCAAATGTCGTTATCAACCAACTTGCTCTGAATATACTAAAGAAGCGCTACAGAAATATGGCATAAGAAAGGGTCTTTGGTTAGGTGTTAAACGAATAGCTCGTTGTGCACCATGGGGCAGTCATGGCTTTGATCCTGTTCCTTAATCTAGGGGCTACTTCGCTCTGAAAAATTTAACAAGCCTATCAAAAATTGACCCATGGTGTTAAATATTATTTCAATAAATTGCACATCTCTTATCCATTACTTATGAAGAAGAATATCGTGCTACATGCAAAAAAGTATATTATATGTGCCCTACTTGGCGCTGTCGTCGTTTTGTTTATTCGCGCTAAAGACTCGGATCCTTATTTTGAAATTTCAAAAAACTTAGAAGTCTTTACATCCTTGTTTAAAGAACTTAATACCTATTATGTTGATCCCATTCAACCAGGTAAAATGGTTAAAACGGGTATTGATGCTATGTTACAGGAACTAGATCCCTATACGAATTATATAACCGAAGAAGATATTGAAGACTATCGTTTTCAAACTACAGGCAAATACGGAGGCATAGGTAGTACAGTGCGTAAGAAAGACGGCTATATTGCAATTAGTGAACCTTATGAAAATAGTCCTATCATCAAAGCAGGTATTAAATCAGGAGATATTTTATTAGAAATTGATGGAAAAAGTACCAAAGGCAAAGAAGTCGAAGATGTAAGCAAGTTTCTTAAAGGATCACCTGGCACTCAAGTAAAATTAAAAATTAAAGATGCATTTACAGGCGCTGAATCTGTAAAAACAGTAACCCGTGAAGAGATCAATGTAAGCAGTGTGCCTTATGCCGGCATGCTGGGTGATCAACAACAGTATGCCTATGTAAGACTCACTCAATTTACTGAACGTTGTGGAGCGCAAGTTAGAAATGCATTAGATAGTTTAAAAAAAGCCAATCCTTCCATGAAAGGTGTCGTGCTTGATTTGCGTTATAATCCTGGAGGCTTATTAGATGAAGCCGTAAATATGTGCAATATTTTTCTGAATACCAATCAGCTTATTGTGAGTACCAAAGGCAAAATTGTTGAATCTGATAAAGACTATAAAACTCAAGGTACCCCTTGGGATGAAAAAATTCCTTTAGCTATTTTGACTAACAGAAACTCAGCTTCAGCTTCTGAAATTGTGGCTGGTACTATGCAAGACTTAGACCGAGGTGTTGTGATCGGGCAAAGAAGTTTTGGCAAAGGATTAGTTCAAGTTACAAGACCTCTTTCATTTAATGCTAAACTTAAAGTAACAACTTCTAAATATTATACCCCAAGTGGAAGATGTATTCAAGCGCTTGATTATTCGCATCGGAATGAAGATGGAAGTGTGGGAGAAATTCCAGATTCAATCAAAACAACGTTTAAAACAAAAAACGGTCGTCAAGTAAAAGATGGCGGAGGAATAGAGCCTGATATTAAAATTGTAGCCAAAGAAGATTTGAAAATCATTTCTACTTTAGCGACTAAGAATTTTAGTTTTGATTATGCAAATTTATATGTATCGAAGCATCCAAGTATTGCAAGTGCCAAAGAGTTTAAGTTAAGCGAGTCTGATTTTAGTGATTTCTTACAATGGCTGCAAGGCAAGGATTATTCTTACAAAACAAAAACGGAAGAGGCTTTGGCAAAGTTTAAAGAAACAGCAGATAAAGAAAATTATTATGAAGGCATTCGTAAAGATTTCGAATCTCTTGAAAGAGCCTTGTCGCACGATAAAACACAAGACTTACTAAAGAATAAAAAGGAAATATTACGCTTGCTTCAGGATGAAATAGTGAGCAGATATTATTTTCAGAAAGGAAGATTTCAAAATCAGCTAAGTGATGACGACGAGGTGAAAGAAGCCATTCAAATTTTGTCGAACCCAACAAAGTATCAAGCAATTCTAGGAAATAAGTAATTTGATTTTTCGCATGCGAGATATTGATCAGTTTTATTTGAATCAAGATGAGCCGAATAAAAGCTGTCTGCTTGCTTTAAGATACCTTATTCTTAAACATGATATCAATCTCCTTGAATCCATAAAATGGGGCATGCCATGTTTTTGTTATAAGAAAAAAATGTGCTGCTTTTTGTGGATCAATAAAATAACAAAAGAGCCTTATATACTTTTTGTAGACGGCAATTTGCTTAATCACCCAAAACTTGAACAGGGCACTCGCCGAAAAATGAAAGTTATGAGCATAAATCCAAACAAAGATTTACCTCTTCGTACCATTAAAAATATTCTTCAACAAGCGATAGTTTTATACAGGGGCTGATTCTCGTATGGGCGCTTCAAGCGCATGGAATTGACAAAGGGAAGTTGCTAGATTATATACTGAGGCAAAGAGACTGAAAGATTCATCAAATTGAAAGATACATGGTTGTGGTGATGATAACTTTTATAAAAAACATCTACAAAACGGACTAGCCTCTCGTGGCAACGATTGTAGTGGATACCCCGCAGCCAGAGGTTTTGGGATGGCAAGGCGTAGGAACGAAAAGCGTGTCCGCCACCCCAAAAAAAACCCTGCCGAAACAGGGTAATTACTTTATTTTTTTCTTCTAGATGTAGACTTTTTCTTTACGGCTTTTCTTTTCTTTACCGCCTTTTTTTATAATATTTTGGTGCTGGAGGCGTATACTCACTGCCAGACATAATTTGAATAATTTTATTTTCAATGGCCAGGGTAAATTGGTTGCCAGCATAATCAAATTGGGTTAATCTGTTTAAGGAACCTAATTCATTGGGCACATCTGTTAATTGATTATTCATCAAGTTCAACTTATTCAATCCGCCCATCATACCAATTTCTTCTGGTAATGCTTGCAACTTATTATTGCTTAAATCTAAATTTTCTAATTGGGTTAATGAAGATAGCACCAAAGGAAAATCTACAAATCCATTATTCGCAGCTTTTAAGGTTCTTAAATTTTTGAGATTCGCAAATGAAGCAGGCAAATCATATATTTTGTTTCCTGAATTCATCGCATCACCCAAAACCAAGGTTTCTAAATTGGTTAGGTTGCCAATTTCGTAAGGCAAAAAGTGAATGTTGTTATTTGATAAATTTAGCTCTTTTAATTTTTTAAGATATTTGATATCTGAAGGCACATAATTTAAATTGCAACCGCTCATATCCAAGCTTGTGATATTCTTCATTTGACGAACCAATTGTATCATCACTTTAGGATCCTTAACTTGATTGCCACTAAACTTAAAGCTAGTTAATGCTTGCAGGCTATTGATTTCATTGGGTAAAAATGTAATTGGATTTCCTGTGATATCAATTTCTTCTAAGTTTTTGCAATTTGAAATCGATGCAGGTAAGGTGTTCAATTTATTATTACGAAGAATAATTTTTCTTAAATTTTTCATTTCTCCAATGGTAGAAGGAATGGAATTCAGGTTATTATTCGACAAATCCAATACTTCGAGTTCTTTCAATAGAAAAATATCTACAGGCAAACTGCTAATATTGGTATTTTGAAGAGTCATCTCTTTCAAATTCGGATAACGGAAAATCTCTTTCGGAAAAAACTTAAAGGGTTGACTGCTCATACGAAGTATAAACACGCAATTATTATCAAACGCTGCCGGCGGCAATTTGTCAAATACTTTATCAGGATCACAAGGATTTGCTAAAGGGTAATACTCTTGGGCATTTGCCATCAAACCACTAAATCCAAGTAACAGTCCAAAAATCAGCTTCTTCATATTTAGGCTCTAAATTTTGCCTAAAAATAGATTTTTTTTATCAAATTCATAACTTTTAGTCAAATAAAGCCATTTTAGGGGCTTAGAGAGGAAAAATTTATCTTGCTGTGGT
>JAGNOY010000001.1:0-20663 GCA_017989935.1 Chitinophagaceae bacterium | reverse complement strand
AATCAGCTTCTTCATATTTAGGCTCTAAATTTTGCCTAAAAATAGATTTTTTTTATCAAATTCATAACTTTTAGTCAAATAAAGCCATTTTAGGGGCTTAGAGAGGAAAAATTTATCTTGCTGTGGTGCTGCAAATGGAATGATCCAAGGTGAATTCTATTACTTCAAGTCCCAAAACTCAATGAAGAGCATACTCAATTTGTGCTTCTTGTAAATTTAGCTCATACCTTGGTATTTTTATGATTCTCCGCAAATAGACCCTCCTGTGTTTCCACTTTTGCCATGACGCAAAAGTTGAGCAAAAGGTCTAGGCTGAAGATTCTTGGCATAAAAATTATTTCATCTACGCCACTTTTATCCAAACTCGCACATGAAGATATTCGCCATATAGTAACTTTCGCTTGTGCTCAAACAGCGGATAAAAGTTTGGCTTCGATTTCAATATTTTTAGCTGCCTCGAATCTTAGGCCGTCTCTTCTATGCAGATTTTTTGCAATATATTGGTATTAGATAGATGAAATCTGTGTTCATTAGTTTTATAAGGAAGTTTAGCGGATAATCATAGGAATTTTTACCTTAACCTGAAAAACGGAGCCTCCTCATGTCAAACTTCTGAGACAGAAAATTTCATCAAGCACTAAATGATTCAAGGAGCTCAATGGCCATTGATTTATCAAGCTTCAGTTGATTCGTTAATTCATCCAACGAAGCAAATTTTTGTTCATCACGTATCCTTGCAACGACAAATAGCTGAAGTTCTTCACCATATATTTCTTTATCAAAATCAAATAGATTGACTTCAATTGAGCGTTTTAAACTTGATGAAACTGTCGGTCTAATACCAATATTCAACATCCCTTTAAAAGCTTCTCCGCGAACCATTGCTTGAACGGCGTACACTCCCTGCAAGGGAATTAATTTGTGCTCATCCTCAATGTCTAAGTTTGCTGTCGGAAAGCCAAGCAAACGCCCTCTTTTTTCTCCATGCATCACCAACCCTTGCATTAAATAAGGTTTGCATAGATATTCGTTGGCAATATGAATTTGTCCAGTTTGAAGCGCCTCTCTAATTTTTGTTGAAGACACAGTAATATGTTCAATTTCTTGTGCAGGAATTTCTACCAAATCAAATCCATATAGCCCTTTTACTTTCTCTAGCAAGGCATAATTGCCAGTTCGGCCTTTGCCAAAATGATGATCATAGCCTATCACGAAAGTATGAGGATGAAAATGGTTGATTAAAAAATCTTTGATGTATTCATCTGCGCTTAACTCAGAAAAAGCTTTTGTAAAGTTCACGACAACTAGATGATCAATCTCTAAAGCTGCTAATAATTTTATCTTTTCTGAAAGCGACGATAATAGCCATAAAGGTTGCGATGAATTTGATAAAACCAACCTGGGATGTGGCTCAAAGGTTATCAATACACTCTCACCTTCTACTTCCATGGCCTTTCGCCTAATTCTTTCAATAATGCTTCTATGTCCAGCATGTACACCATCAAATGTACCTATAGTCACTACGGGGTTCTTAAATAGGGGCAGGTTCTCAAATCCTTGGTATACCTTCATTGTAGGATGTAATAAATACGAATCTGACAAATGTACTATGTATGAAATTAGAAACCAAAGACAGGTCAATATAGAACTTACTTCAATTTTTTAGATTGAGCTTTTGGGCGGCAATCGGGCTATTCGTTGCAAGTCCTCCCCCGAATTGGCTAGAAGGTTTCAGGTAGAATTTTATGTCGTGAAGCCTCTCGGGGTCCGGGCTTTCCACTACTATCCCTGCCGCTAGCCAGTTCTTATCGAATTTGGCACTCTAAGTAATTTTTCTCTACTACAACTTCTGAAACTTCAGTGTTTCGATCTGTTGATTTCTACTGATTCTGATAAAATACAATCCTGCATGTAAAGAGGCTAATGATAAACTATAATGTTTGTCAAATGAAACATTCTTTTCAGCATAACAAACTTTTCCTTCCAAACTTAAAATATCTATATCAATCATTTCGCCGCTAATTTCTTCTTGATTTAAGTTCAACACTTGATCAATAGGGTTAGGGAAAATTGTAAAAGGAGAAATAACCGAGTTGTCTTCAACATGCCAATTTATACCTTCGGGTAATTGAGGTTGACTGCCTGCACAACCATCTAATGCCTGAGCCACAAATTTACCAGCACTATTAGGCTGAACAAGTAAAAAATCAGTGGCAGATGAAGGGGCAATCAAAATATAACCTGAAGTTGGATTTGCATCTAATTTTACACTACTTGCCGCCGAAATGGTCGTTTGTCCAGAAGTTTTAATCCAAGTGGTAGATTCCGTTAATGCTGTAGAATAGGCTCCTGTAATCGTAATATTTGAAGGACAAGTAACACAAGGCGTCAAACAGGAGGCTCCATTTACTTTACTACGAACCAAAGCCCCAGGCTGAGGTCCGAAGCCTAAACTCAAATTAGAACCCACAGATTGTAAATGGCAATAGCTCATCATGGTGCCGCCTGCAGGTGGATTAGGAGGGTATGAATTGCAAGTGCCTTCCTGATAAGCAATATTATAGTTTCCTGCACAATTATCAATTCTTGTATTGTTTCCATTCCAAGCACAAGCATGTGTATGCGGAGAAGCAATATTATGACCAAGTTCATGGGTTATTACATTCGAATTCCAAGAATAAGTGGGTAAAGAGGTAATGCTATTTTCTAAGCTTGCAGAAACGCCACATTTATAATAATCAATATCACAAAGCACATCGAGCCATGCAATACCTCCACCTGCTGATTTGTTAGATAATAAATGTGCAAGGTCGCCATTAAACCCATTTGCATACATTCTTGAACTAAAGGTATCTAACATATCACCTGTGCTCATAAAACTTGCATAAGGATCTGAAGTAGTCCAAACCAATATTTGCGAGATCCCAGTAGATACAGAATCATTTAAATATAAGGTTGATACATTATTAAATAGACTTGTGGCAAAATTTGTAGCCGTAGTTGTATTGCTTCCATGATCTAAATAAAATTCATAATCACATTCAAAATATATTTTCACGCATTTTGTTGTGATGGTTTCGGTAACAGCTGATTGTGTCATACTAGCTGAGGCCTTGCTTCTCATGCTTTCTAAGGTGCCACAACGCGAAGGATTTTCTATCAGCAAATCTTTATCATTGTATACAATATATTCAAGAGAATTGGTCGCGTGAATATCGCTTTTGCCTAATACATAGTTTCCGTTCACATTAGAAATTACACCAACAATATCATCGTGAAAAAAGCTGATAGCGGCTATCGTATTCGGCATATTTTCAATTACGCCTAAATAATACGCGCCAAATTGATAATCATAATCTTGAATATCTAATCCAGCCTGAGTTCTTACCAGAAAATCTTCCTTCATGCATGGATTCTTAATCAAACGAATATTACGCATAATGCCATCTAAAGGCACTTGCATCAAAAGGGCTGCAGGCTTCTGATTGACAAGCTGATCTAAGGCTGTTTGATTTAATTTACATAAGGTAAATGCCCTTACATCTCTTTCAATCGGTAAACTAGGATTGTCTTTTTCTGTTTTAATTTGAAACAACTCTTTTCTTACAAAAGATTCATTGGGTATTTGATTCAAAAGGCCTTGAACAAATTGACCTTGAGCTTGTGCTGTCAATGAAATCACCAACACAATACATATGCTCCATAATTTTTTCATGTTTGTATGATTTATTATTTTAGACCTGCTTCTTTAAGTTCGTCAACTTGCTTTTGTAATTGGATAATATACAAAGTCAGTTCTTCTATCTTTTCTAATAGCTTAGCATCCATGGTCGCCACATCAATGCCACTTTTTACAACCTCCTCTGCAGAGGGTACATTAGGTAAATGTTTATTCTCTTTTACAAATGATTCAACTTGTTTGAGGGGTAATAATTTATAATCATCAGCAAATACATAATCTGCCCAATTTCCACTTGTTTTTAAGGCAACTTTGACTTTTTCAGTTAAGATACCTGTTTCTACATACAACTTATATCCTGCAGGTTCTGTAACTGTGCCGATTGAAACAGTGCCTGTTGAGGAAATGCTCATACGAGAAGTGTTCGCTGTTCCAAAAGAAAGCGTGCTACTTTCGCGATTTACGATAGAGGCTGCATTGCCAGTTGTACGGATATCTAATCCATCGGTGGCATTATGACCTGTGGTAGAATTTGTAATCTTCAAGGTATCACCACTTACGGCGCTATTCACATGAATATTCGTAATTGGTTCGGCTGCTCCGCCTATACCGACATTTTCAGTGTTATAATTTACATGAAATTTAAGTTTGCTTGTAGCGCTTTTGAATAATGAAATCCCAATATTACCTCCATTAGAAATCAAAAAACCTCCACCATTATTACCGAAAGCTAAAAGATTTGCATACGGATATTGGGTTGTAATTCCTGGATAACCACTTGTTACCGAACTACCATACTTCGTGAAGGTGGCATAATTGCTAGCATTATCATTATACATAGTAAATCGGCCAAAACTTGTTGATAAAGCCTGCTGCATTCGAATTAATTCATTAGTTACTGCCGAATTTGAATACACGTGCAATTTAGAAGAAGAAACAGGAGCATTTGTACCAATTCCCACACTTGTTCCCCCAATTACATTGTTTCCAGAAGAATATAATTGCGCTTGAGAAAATTGACTGATTAATAAAATTGAGGCAAGAGTGAATAGTCCTTTTTTCATGTTATGTGTTTTATATATTATAATTAGATGTTAACAAAGATAATTTAATTTACAAATAAACAAACGACTATACTTTCTTTTCATCCGTATAAATCAAGTGTTTATCTTAATTGTACAGGAAATACTCTTTTGAAATTAGAGATATTTCAAGCTAATTACTTATAACATTTAAGGGGTCGTATTGACTTAGAAGATTTTACAAATGCTAGAATCAATCCTAAATTGTTTAAGAGAAATTTTGCCTGCAGGTAAATTTTGAGCGAAAGGACTTCGTAATTGGGTTGTTTATTTTATTTTTAAAGAAATTAGTAATGGAAGATTAAATTTAGGCCTGAATAAAGAACAGATGAATGTAAATGTTGCCTTTTATAATGGCATTCAAATTTTTCGAATTGAATTCGAGATTGGTAGATTTGAAAAATTGAGAAAATCAGTACCGGACACTTGTAAGTGTCAAATCATTGTTATATGCAATTTGAAGAAAAATTTAGATGGAGCATAAAAATAATTTCGATTTTCTAAGATTGCTAGCAGCTTTATTTGTCACTTTCTCTCATTCATATGGTTGGGTGAATCCAGAACTTCAAAAAATATATTTAAGTAAGTACGGGCTCATTATTTTTTTTAGTATTAGCGGATATTTAATCACTGCGAGTTTGAAAAATAGCTACTCTATTAAAGAATTTTTAGTTAAAAGAATCCTACGAATTTATCCTTTGCTTATATTGACCGTTTTATTAACATTCATCTATGCCATTTTTGTTACTGAATTGCCCTTAAAGAAATTCCTCATAAATAAAGATACCTTATCTTATTTGTTCAATTTCTCCGGACTCACTACGCGATATAATTTACCTGGTATTGAAAAATCCATGCATGGAAGCTTGTGGTCCATCTCAGTAGAAATAAGATTGTATTTGAGTTTGGTTTTGTTGTCATTGATGAACTTCCTTACTTCCAAAAAGGTTAGTTTAGTCGTTTTATTCTTTACTATTTTTTACGGCTTCTACTCAGCTATTACCCATCATTATTATTTTTGCATTTACGGAATTTGTTTTTGGCTTGGTTCATTTCTTTATCTTCATGGAAGTAGGTACCTGAATTTTATCAAGAAAAACAATTTCTGGATTTTATTATTAATGCTATATTTTTTAGTGACAATCCTATTTCCTACTTTTATATTGATGGATTTTTTTGAGATGCTTATCTTTAGCTCAATCACTTTGGTTATTGGAAATTCAAAAGCATATTTTTCTTTACATGGGCAAGATTATTCATATTCAATCTATCTTTTTTCTCCATTGGTACAGCGATTATTAGTATACATGTTTTCATTCCAACATCCTATCTATCATTTTTTAGTCACTTTGATTGCGCTATTACCATGCTGTTATTTATCTTGGAATTATTTTGAGAAACCATTTTTGAATTTTAAAAAAAAGTTCATTTGATTAACTTTATTTAGTTGAATTTATGCGACTTGACACTTTAAAGTGTTTGCACCAATGAATTTGAAACATAATAAAATTAGTTCATAGAAAGATCAAGCTGTTCAACATGGATTGTAAAATAAATCTTAATTCAAATTAAAATTATTAAATTAGTTAAGGTAAAAAGCAAGAAGAGGAGCTATCAATTTATATAGCTCCTCTTCGCTCATTTGATTTAATTTACCTTATTATTGAGAACTCTTTTTATTTATTCAAAAGTAAACATAATAGGCATTATTGAAAAATCTGCAAATCAATAATTTTACTGATTTTTTATATAGAATTAGCGAATTGCTAAAAAAGTAATATAACATAATCTCTATACATTGGTTTGAATACTCGATAGTAAAATTTCATATAGACACTAGACTTTTTTCAATTAACCTACAATAGCTTTTGTAAGGGAACATATAGCTGCACCATAGCTTGCTCCTAAAATTCCACCTGCTAATGAACCAATACCAGGAATAATGAAGGTCCCGCTCACGGCGCCAGAATAGCCCCATATGGCAGCTCCTACTGCATCAGCCTTTCCCACTTCACCTGCTGTAGGTGGTTTTGCTTTTCTGCTACCGGTTTGGTCATAATATTCATCATTCCATTTGTCAAGATTGTTAAACCAATATTGATAAGAAGACACCGCAACTAAATAGGTCGCTCTGTATGAATTTTGTTCTATAGGGTCTGAAATATTAGCAAAGTTTGAATTAAATAATATTGTAGCATCTTGATTGAATTGGCTTGGGCTTCCTGTATAGGTCTCAACTAAATTTAATATTTGATTTACGGCATTTGTATACGTTTGATTTTGATTTTCAGGCATTCCCAAATTATTGTCGTAGGCAGCTAATAGTTGATTGACTGTAGTTATTGAAGGATCAACTATATTTTGTGAGAGCATAAATTGATGGGTGGCATTTGTTGAGAAAGTTATTGCATCACTTTCTGAGTTGAAAGTATTAAATAAGTGCTCGTTCTTTATTTTATTAAATGCAAATTCCATAATTTGGTTATGAATCATTCCAATATTATTTAGAAGTTGTTCATTTGAATAAGTTGTTCTTGTAGTTTTTTTAATATTGCTATCAAGACCATTTTGATTAGAACTGTATTTGCTACAACTAGTTGCAATTATCGCACAAAAGGCGATTAAAATTATCCTTTTCATGATATTATATTTTTTATTGTTTTCTTACTTTTTTGTTAGAGCAGTTGTTCAGATTAGTGCTGCTTTCTGTATTTTATGACATGTATTTTGAAGTAGAAACAATAGCGGAAGTTCAATACTAAACTATTAATTAACTTCTTTACAAAACTGCTTTGGTTAATGAAGCAATAGCAGCACCATAACTAGCACCTAAAATGCCTCCTGCTAAATTTCCGACACCAACTCCAAACCAAGTTCCAAATATTGCACCTCTTATTCCTCCTGTAATGGCACCTCCTGCATCAGCCCTTCCTACTTCGCCAGCGGTAGGTGGTTTTGCTTTTCTGCTACCGGTTTGATCATAATATTCATCATTCCATTTGTCAAGATTGTTAAACCAATATTCATAAGAAGCAACAGCAACTAAATAAGTAGCCCTATAAGAATTTTGTTCAACTGGATTGGTTATACTAGCAATGTTGGTATTAAACATATTTGTGGCATCTTGATTGAATTGACTTGGGCTTCCTGTATAGGTCTCAACTAAATTTAGTATTTGATTTACAGCATTTACATAAGTTGGATTTTGATTTTCAAGTATAGCTAAATTATTGTCGTAGGCAGATAATAATTGATTAACTGAAGTTTCTGAAGGGTCAATTATATTTTGTGATAACATAAATTGATGTGTGGCATTTATTGAGAAAGTTATTGCTTCACTTTCTGAGTTTAAAGTATTAAATAATTGTTCATTCTTTATTTTATTAAATGCAAATTCCATAATTTGGTTATGAATGAATCCAATATTATTTAGTAGTTGTTCATTTGAATAAAGGGTTCTTGTCACTTTTGTTGTATTGTTTTCAAGACCATTTTGATTAGAACTGTATTTGCTACAACTGGTTGCAATTATCGCGCAAAGTGCGATTAAAATTATCTTTTTCATGATATTATCTTTTTTTTTGTATTCTTACTTTTTTGTTAGAGCAGTTGTTCAGATTAGTGCTGCTGTAGATTATCTATTTAACCATCTAAATGTTTAGAAGCATAATCGATACTTAAGCTTGTCAAAGAGACATGTACATCTAACTTCTAGTTTTAATGACTACACTATTCGCTTCTGTTATTTATTGAATGAGATTAATTTGAATAGTGTTCATATTGATAAATTCTACTTCCAATGTTTTAGTGGGATTGCCATTATTGATAAAATTTATTGGCCAATTTCCAGTTGGCAAAAAGTAGTGCGGTATATTCAAGTTGATGCCTTGATTGTGATAAGCCTTAGTTATTTCACTATAATCAAGTTCTTTAGAGACAGGAATTTGAAAAAGCCCCATTGTTTCCCAGTCTGTAATTATGGTAGGATACAAATCTGTCACATCAATATTGATTTTTAAATTCCCATTTGGTAGTAATTGATATGTTGAAAATCCATATGATTTTTGGCCAATTGGAATTGGGAATGGCTCATGCCCTGTATGGCAAAATGGTGAACTTGGAGTACAGCAACCGCCGTTAAAATCACATGATGTTCCAAAATACCAGCACCCAATCATATTTGGCAGCATTGTTTTGATTGTTTTTGATTGTTGCGGCTCAATTGTATTTTTTTTCTGACAACTTGTAAATAGTGCTGTTGTGCAGATAGCGAGAAATGCGAACGCTGTAACGGATACTACAAAAACTTTTTTCATGGCATAAGAATTTATTTATTAGAAACTGCGGGTTTCTTTTACCGCCCTACTTTGGATCAAGGGTGTTCGGGTTTTCCCTTTCTGATACAAATAGAAGACAATAAATACTTGCTGAAAAGAGCAGTGTAATATGTGTGTGGTTTGCAGTAATATCTGCGTAGTATTAAATCAAGTTCGCAAAGAACTCATTTTTATTAGAAAGTATCCTTAAGAAAAATTTTGGTTTAAACATTAAATGAATCTGCTTTATTCCACTAGAATAATTGCTATATGATCTCAAGCAAATGGACATTTTCAAAACAATCAGTATCTGCTAATTTTTATGGTATTCCAAATGTTTGTTTTGCAAAGTCTATTTTATGATGATCTAGTCACAGCAAACAAGAACTATAATCGATATTAGTGCAAACTATCAATTCTCTCGATTGGTTCGGATTTGATTATTAATAAAAAAAGGCGCTTGCTTTATAAAGCAAGCGCCATAACAAAGACATTTCAATTACTTAGAAATACTAAACTTACCTGTAAACATTTTTCCTGATTCAAGCACTTGGGTAGTATACATCCCACTTGGAAGTTGATTCACGTCTAATGAAAATAAGTTTGTACAATTGCCACAGGTTGTAAAGTCTTGTACCTTGATGATATGTCCTATCATATCTATAATCTTTACTGTGGCTTTTCCTTGATGCGTTGTAAGCAATTCAATATTTAAGTTTCCGTCATGTACAGGATTGGGATAAATAGTTAAATTTCTCTGTTCGTTTTCTAAAACTAACTGTTGTGTTGGCACAGAAGCTACTTTTGAATTGAAAATTCCTTCACCCTGATTTGCAGATTGAGCTGTTTTCAATTGCCCGCCATTGGTTGTTGAATCACATATGGCCTCACTGATTTGAATTACATTGCAAATTGTAGTTTGACAATTCGAGTCGCCTAAATTAGCAGTTAAGCAAACGGTATAAGTTCCCACAGCAGCATAAGTGTGTATAGGATTTGTTGTGTAGTCTAAGGCTGTTCCATCTCCAAAATCCCACATGGAAGCCGAAGAGGCGCCTGTACTATTATTAGCAAATTGAATAGTATATGCATTTTGAGAACTTTGTTGAGTTATAGACATGCTCGGTAATACATTGCAAGGAGCATATACAGTAATTAATTTGCATTGTTCTTTGGTAACAGAAGTACATGACATAGCATTCGATGTTTTACTAGTTAGACAAACTTTGTATGTACCGGCAGAAGGCAATATCAAAGAACTAATTGCGGGTGTTGTAGCGGTATGTATTAAAGTAGTTCCTTGATAAACATTCCACACATAGCTTGTTCCAGCGACAGAAGAAGGTGCGGTTAAACCAATATCTAAAGGATTACTTGAACTTATGGTATAACCAAAATTTGTATTAAGCATACTGCTACTTCCTGGAATTATGATGGTTTTACAACAGTTCTTAATACACACCGAACTATCTTGATTCGTACAAATTACTTTTAAACAAATTGTTTTTTCACAAGGTGTATTATAGGTAATCAATCCAGGTGAAGCTAAAGTGCTAGTTTGTCCATTTCCTAAATCCCATTCGTAACTTAATACTCCATTACAGCCGCTTACTACAGGTGCATTGAGGTAAATACTATTCGCAGGTAAATTAGAAGTGATGTAAGTATAATTTACATTCATATCTGAACAGCATGGCACTACGGTATAGCAAGTAGAAGCTGAACAACCAGTTAAACCTAAACTGAAATCATCCAAACCAAAATCATTACCATAGCCTGCTGGTTGCGTATTTTCCAATACAATATTTGCAGAAGTTGAAGAGCCAGAATTCCACGACACTGAATATTGTTCCCATACAGGCACTGTTGTCCATAAAGCTAAAGGAGTCCAAGTTCCCACGCTTGCTCCATTAATTTTAATAGTAAAAGTTGGTGTGTTGACTGAACCTGCAACCACCCAAAAAGAAAATGTATAATTCGTGCTTGGAACTACGCTCGATACAGTTTGTTGCCATAATATCGGAAATGAAGTATTACATCCATCTACTGACATGAACATATTATCTGCACTTGGCGAATGATCTAACATAGCACCACCAAAAAAGGATGAATTTACAGTATAGTTGCATGGGGAGGAGACACCTGAATAATTATACCCGCTTGTAAACCCAACATTGCCTCCACTGAAATCTCCATTCGAAATTAAATTTGGTCCAACACCTGTTGCCGTTACACAATAAGTGCCTGGGTTAGTGATTGATATACTTGAAGTTGTAGCACCACCTGGACTCCATAAATAAGTACCCCCACCTGAAGCAGTTAATACTTGTGTTTGATTAGGACAAATTGTTGTTGGCCCTGATATATTTACCGAAGGTCCATTTAAGATATTGACAGCAAATACAGAAGTTCCAGTACATCCATTTGCATCTGTTGCTGTTACGGTATAAGAAGTATTGGCTGTTGGCGTTACTGTAAGTGTTGAAGTTGTAGCACCAGTATTCCATACATAACTAACCCCACCACTTGCAGTTAATACGGAAGAATTTCCTGCACAAATTGAATTTGCACCTGTAATGCTTGGACTAATACTACAAGGACAGCAAAATGTATTGAGACTAAAAGTAGATGCGATTGAACTCATGTTTGCAGAAGGCGTACTAATGGCGGGAGAAGCGAGCGTGGATACCAATGGATTTCTAATAGCCGTTAGGGTAGATACTGTGGTAGTTGCAGTTGTAATAAAATTGCAATTGGTATTGGCGTTACCTACATTATCTAATTTCAACATCAATACTTTGTTTGTACCACCATAACTATCTGTCAAGGCTGATAAATGTAAAAATCCTCCACTTTCAAAGGCAGCAAGCACTTTATTTTGCCCACTGATTCCATAAAGTTTTGTCCATTGCACTAAGCCATTGACATCAATTTTAAATACAAAAAATCGATCTATCAAATTGTTTATATTATTAGAATACAAATTCCCAATAACATAATATCCATTGGTAGTTTTCAAAATTCTTGTTCCTAACATTCTTGTTCTTCCTGCTACAACATATTGTTTGGTCCAAAAGAGAGAACCTGTTAAGGTAGATTTATTTACGACTAATTCAGTAGGGCCTAAACCAAATACATTAAACCCCACTAAGTCACCTGAACTCAATGTAAATATGTTATTTGCAACCACGTTCACTTCAGGCTCTACTGGATAAATACGGGTATTATTGGTTGGCATACCATTAGAAATGTAAGTATTGTGCCAAGGAATGCTATGTGCTGAATAATTGTATTCCCATAAGCCACTTCGAAAATCTGTACTCGCAGAATAATAGCGCCGGCATGATCCATACAACTTATTATTACTAGCCAAGGTTGAATAAAATTCTCCATCTCCGGGGATGCCTCCATTGAAAGTGCGATGAGTGCCAACAACACCTGCAGTAGTCATATTTGCAATAAAACTTGTTTGTGTATTTCGGTTGGTACCAGTCACAATCAAATTAGATGTAGAGGATTGGTGAATTTGTGTCAACGTAGTTGTATTAAAATGAATAGCCCATAAAATAGCCCCAGTGGTTCTATTCATTTTAAACACTGTACTGCGTTGTAAGGAACTAGAATAGGCAATACCAAAAAGTTGATTCGAATTGCTTTGATCAATTTTCAAATCTGCAATTTCTTCACTTCCTATAAAGCTATTTAATTTCCAAGTTCGAGTTGGATCTATGACACCGAAAGTATTGTATTGAATCAGGGTCGGAGAAGTGCCACTAAGTCCAGTAACATAATAATCACTCGTATTGGTAGGGAAAATTTTGGGAATTGTTCCGCTCAGGCTGTTAATCACCGCTAAAAAGGTGTTACAAGAAGTTTGTGCATACACTTGATTTGAGACAAGTAAATAGCACAAAATAAGTTTAATTAGGTTTTTCATTGTTTTATGATTAATTTCTTGCTTACTCTTTTCAGTTTTCAGCTTCCCTGTCTTACTCTTTTAGGATTTTCAGATCACTCCTTGTTTTCTGAATACAAAGATTTAACATACTCACAGAATAAATTAGCGTGCTTCAACCCAAATTGGTACCGTTATTTAACGGTAATTGCTAACCCATGATCTCATGAAGTTTCGAAATGGGCTGTCAGTTCTTCTTTTTGTTTATACAATCTCTAGCCTTGAAATACTGTTGCTTTGAATTTAGATATAAGTGGGATTGTTTATGCTAAATATGAAAGGAGAAAAAGATATTTTTGGAGGATGTATTGCGGCAACGATTGCAGTGGAAAGCCCGCACCACGCGCTTCGCGGGGGAGGACTTGGAACGAAAAGCGTGTGTGCCGCCCAAAATATTCATCGTACATTTTTAGTATAGCCAAGAAATCTTATTATCTTTCGGGCATGGTACGTCATTTAGCAAAATCCAATTCATTAATTAATACTTGGGTCAACGAATTAAGAGACATCGAGATTCAGAAAGATAGAATGCGTTTTCGCAGAAATATGGAAAGAATCGGCGAAGTTGTAGCTTATGAGATAAGTAAAGAGTTAACGTATCAAGACATTGAAGTTAAAACTCCATTGGGTTTATATAATGGTAAAACCCAATCTAAACAACCAGTGATTGCAACAATTTTGCGTGCAGGAGTACCTTTATATCAAGGCATGCTTAATTATTTCGATCAAGCAGATAGTGCGTTTATTGCTGCCTATCGCAAACACAAACCTGATGAAAGTTTCGAAATTAATCAGGAATATGTAACCTGCCCAAACCTTGAAGGTCGCACCTTAATTATAGCAGACCCTATGCTTGCCACCGGGGCTTCCTTAATCATGGCCTTGGAGGAATTACACGATTATGGACAACCTTCTTCGGTGCATGTTGTAGTTGCTATTGCGTGTACAGAAGGTATACAAGCAGTGAGAACTCGTTACCCTGAATTTAAAATATGGGCTGCGGATATCGACGAAGAATTAACTGCCAAAGGCTATATTGTTCCGGGACTCGGCGATGCGGGTGATTTGTCTTTCGGATCTAAAATGCAGTTTTAGTTTACCAATCCTTATCTAATTTTACAGGTTGGCCATTTGACTTTTCTTTCTTTTCCTTTAACTTTTTCTCTTCCTGATTCAAGGCATTTAATATTTGATCGGCTTGATCTTTAGTTAATTTACTAGGCATAGGCTTGGGTTTGTCTCCTTCCTTTTCTTCAGGTTTTTCAGGCTTCTTTTCGCCCTTGTTTTCATCTGGTTTTGAGGGGTCTTGTTTTTGTTTGTCTTGTTGATCTTTTTTATCCTGCTGATCTTTTTTGTCTTGATTTTTGTCTTTGTTTTTATCTTTGTTTTGTTGATCTTGTTGCTGCTTCATTTTTTGGGCATAAGCAAGATTATATTTTGTTTGAGGAGAACGAGGGTTTTCTCTTAGGGATTGCTTGAAATATTGAATCGCTTCATCCCATTTTTTTTGTTCGAGAAAAGTATTACCAATATTATGATTTGATTGAGACTTTAAGCCTTTATCCTTGGTACTTCTAGCTGCATCTTCATATTGCTTACTCGCTTTGTCAAATTCTTTTTGTTGATACAAGGCATTCCCTAAATTATATTGCGCCTCTCTATTTTTTTTTGAGGCACTTGCTTTTTGGTATTCAGCTGCGGCTTCTTTGTAAGCACCTTTAGCGTATAACTTGTTTCCTGCATAAACATGTTGATCTGCATTTTGAGCAAACACACAAGTTGAAAAAAAACCTAGCAGTAAAATTGAAAACATTAATTTCATGAAGCAACTATTTTTTTTCTTTCAGGGATAAAAAATTCAACTAAGATGAAGATTAAAGCGATGCCTAAGAAATATTGAAAATAACTATTATAATCGGTAAATAGACTATCCCCAAAATTCTTTTGTTCTGTAGAATTAATTTGTTTGGCCATAAATTCTGCACTTGATTCGGTATTTCCTAAAGGTAAATACACGCCTTGTCCATCCGCGGCAATTGTCTTCAATTCAGTTTCATTTAATTTAGAAATAATTTCCTTTCCTTGATCGTCCTTTTTGTTTTCTCCTGTTTCTTCATCAAAAATAGCAGCCCCTTCAGGAGAGCCTATTCCAACAGTGTGAATCGTAATGCCTGCAGAGACTGCTTGTTTTACTTCTTCATTTACCCCATCATCATGATCTTCGCCGTCTGTGATTAAGATAATACTTTTATACTTGGTGTCTTTGCTATTAAAAGATTCACGTGCCATATGAATGGCTTCTCCTAATACAGTGCCTTGCGTGGGGACTTGATTTGGATTGGCCACTTGTAGGTTCATTTTCAAGGCTGAAATATCCACGGTCAAAGGCACAGAAACATAAGCTCTCCCTGCAAAAATGATGAGCCCAATACGATTATTTTGAATTTTATCTAACAGTTTCGAAATGAATTGTTTTGATTTTTCTAACCTATTTGGAGAAATATCCTTAGCTAACATGCTTTTGCTTACATCTAGGGCAATCATTACATCTATTCCCTTTCTTGTTACTTTTTTAGAACGAGCCCCTGCTTGTAAATTGGCTAAACCAATGATACCAATAAATAAGGCGATAAAAAGTAACATAAACCGGAAAATCATACGCCCCTTTTGATAATTGGGCATTAATTTTTCCACTAAAGTAGGATCTCCAATTTTTAGGATAGTTTTTTTGCGCCTATACATCCGAAGACCAAATAAAAGGGCCAACAAAACTAGGGGCACAAAGAGCCAAAATAATTCTACATGCTGAAATCGCAACATGGCGCAAAAATAAGTGCAGGAATTTGCCTTAAAAATGGTTTAGGGAAGTTTTAACGATTTTAAGAGTCATTATCAATACGCCATATAAAATCAAATTTGGTGATTCTAGGCGAATGCACGTATTTTTGTCAAAACTCAACGATCATGGCATACTCAGAAAAAGTGATTGAACATTACAACAATCCACAAAATGTAGGAACTTTAGACAAATCCAAAACCAATGTAGGTACAGGATTGGTTGGAGCTCCAGAATGCGGCGATGTGATGCGCTTACAAATTGAAGTAGATGATGCTACTGGAATCATTAAAGATGCAAAATTTAAAACTTTTGGTTGCGGCTCAGCCATTGCCTCATCTAGCGTAGCCACAGAATGGTTAAAGGGAAAGAATATCGATCAGGCTATTCAAATCGACAATATGGATATTGTGGAAGAATTAAATTTGCCTCCTGTAAAAATCCACTGTTCGGTGTTAGCTGAAGATGCTATTAAGGCAGCTATTAACGATTATCGAGTTAAAAATGGTATGCCCGCGCTTGAATTAGAAGAAAAAATTGTCCACTAGATTTTATGATTTTAATATTAAGTCCACCTTAGGGTGGATTTTTTTATGACCCTATAGTCAAACTCTATGCTTTCTGAGTGTTGTTCACAAAGATTGCCTTAATTTTGCGAAGTAAACAAGCAGATCATGGAAACGGTACTAGAAAACTCAATTTATATTAGTGACAAAGCCAAAGATAAAATAACCCAACTTTTTCAAGAGGCGGGATTAGATGAAACTCATTTTGTAAGGGTTAGTGTTGTTGGTGGAGGTTGCAGTGGACTGAGTTATAAACTGGATTTTGACAATGAAATCAAACCTATGGATCAAACGTTTGAAGATAAAGGGGTAAAAATTGTTACAGACTTAAAAAGTTTTTTATATCTCGTGAATACGGAATTGGATTTTTCAGATGGCTTAAATGGAAAAGGATTCAATTTCATTAACCCAAATGCAAGTCGCAGTTGTGGTTGTGGTGAAAGTTTCGCTGTATAATTATTCCTCGTTTATGGAACATCAAGTTTTCGAAGCCTCTTTAGATAAATTAAGTAAACTAATTTTTGTCGGAGTTCTTGTTTTATTTGCTTTTACAATCTTGTTTATTGGTATCGCACTCAAAGATCAACCATTAGCCTTAGTTTTCCCTCTGCTCATTTTATCGATTACACTTGTCGGTACTCTATTATATTCACCACTTAGATATATTGTAAGTGATGAAGGAATTCAAATTGTAAGAAGAATAAATACTTTCACTATTGAAGGAAAAATGATCGATCAAGTTATTGCAATCTCCAAGGAAGATTTAGGCACAGCTTTGCGTTTGGCTGGCAATGGGGGGATGTTAGGTTATACAGGTTGGTATACTTCTAAAATTGGCAAAACAAGATGGTTTGTGACCCAAAGAAAAAATTATATTCTTATCAAAACCACTGACAAAAAGCAATATTTAATTAGTCCTAATGATCCTGAAGGCTTTTTATTGGCAGTGCATGCAAAGCCCTCACTTTAGAAGTGCAATCGTCACAATAATATTTTCCACTTTCATCTACTGTAGAAATTTTTTCATTGGCATCAGACATAATACACCCTATTGAAGAACAATGAGGTAATCCGAGGTTATGACCGATTTCATGAATGGCAACTGTTCTAAGTCTATGCTTAAATTTGAGCTTGTTGGTTGTTTTCATTCTGCAATCAGAAATTACGCATACATGACCTGGTAAGAATCCTAGTCCAAGTACGCCCCAAACTTTATATTTTTCATAAGGCAATTTAATTTGTCCTGTTTCATCTTTTTTAGAGGTAAAAATATCTGTACTACTTAATGCAAGCATATAATCAATAGAATCTGGCCTGGTTTTAAGTAAATATCTAAGAATAGAATCTGCCGAATATCGTTTTCCCTTTTCTGTATTAATAAATGAATTTGGTAACTGAATTGGATTTAGGAGGGTGACTTCGCATCCAAAAAAAGTCTTTAGTTCTTTTTGCAAGAATTGTAAATTCTCTTTATCAAATTGATCAATTACCTGTAACCCAATATTTACTTTTTTCTTTTTCAATTCCGAATCACAAGAAGAAAAAAGCATGAAGGGTAATAGAATTGCCTGATAGAATTTGTGCACAAGTTTAAGGTTTTCCTTGTTGAAATATGAGCTCTAATTTTTCTGAATCAAACAAATCTGAAGGTGCCACTACTTGCTCGTCATAAGGAATTTTCGCACCATATCTTTCGGACATGATTTCCCTAACAAGTGGATGATTTAAATCAAAATCTTTTAACTTTTTAGTTTTGCATAATTCAATTTGTGCGGCTTCATGATATAGTTTCCAAACTAATTCTGAACAGTATAAATTGTTTGTATTCCATTCAAAGTAAATATCATAATGTTTACCAATCCAGTTTTTTCCTATAACATACATCTTCGTGAAATCGGTTAATTTTAATTCATACACAGATGATTTTAATCTTTTCACAACAAAGTGTTCCTTAAGTCCATGTTTGATAAATTCGTTTAAAGGGATGATGCGCACAGGTTCAACAGCTTCGAGTACAAACCATTCTCCCTTCTCTTGAAACAAAACGCCACAATGACTATAAGGCGAATGTGTGGCAAGCCTTACCGCTTCGCATTGTTTGCTATCGGACATTTGAAAAATAATATCCCCGGTATGAAATTTTTCTTTAGCAAGTATGTCTTGTGCACTTGCCATAAATGAAATGCCAAGGAAAAAGATAATGAAGCAAGCTGATTTAATTAGGGTAGACATATAGAAAATATTTGAAGACAAAAATATTTTTAGGGATGTTAAGATGGATGTAAAGTTTAGAATGATGCTCATATGATTTTATATGCAAACCCCGTGGCAACGATAGAACGGATACCCCGCACCACACGCCTCGTGTGGGCGGAGTAAGAGTGATAGCGTGTCTGCCACCCAAAAAAAAATTCTTGAAACTACCTCATTATTTTTCGTAACACTGTCTATCCTTGCTGAGATCGAAAAGAGCAACCACCTCGTTTTGCTGTATGTGTAACGACCAAATTTTTTCCTTGCACATCGGCAATAGATTGGGCGTTTCTCTATAGGTCGTTATAAAATAATCCATCTGTTGTTTCATCGAATCGGGAATCTCTTTTTGCAAATACACCTTCACACGATCTTGTAGATTCGCAGGAATAAAAACCGAATTCAATTTGCCAGGTGTATGTGCACATAAAATATGTATAGTATCCTTTTCTGTTTTAAGCATACTACAAGCTTTTAGCAATGCTTGCTTATAACTAAGTCCCCAATAATCTCTCTCGAAATCTCTTAAAAGTGATTGGTTTTTACGAGGCCAAATTTCATTGAAATATACATTTTCGTTAGGATGAGCTTGTATCATACATACTATAACTGCAATACATTGCACGCTCATGAATCCATACAAGAAAACTTTTAAAATCTTGTACGAAGAAAAAAATACATACAATCTATAAAATCCAAATACACTTAGCATGATGAGATAGGGATAGACGTAAAATAGTTGTCGCCATGCATCATACATCACAGAGTTGAAAATTATGGTAGCTACAATAGGGCCAAATGCTAAGCCTACTATAGATGATAAATAGACTTGTTTCGTCTCGGCAATTTCTTTAAAACTTTTAAGACGAAAAAAATTTCGTACACTGCAAAGTACACCTTGAATACTACCTAGAAGAAATAGTATGGGCGTTGTAAGGCCTATCCACACAAGGGTGTAATAACTTGGTAGTTTGGTGGAATTTATGATGGATCCCATAAATAGCACATCAAATCGCCATCTAAATGCAGCCATGCTGTTAAAAATTTCTTTGATTTTTTCTAGGGGGTGCTGGTGCAAGTAAGGCCAAATAAAATATAACACAGTGCTTGTTGTGAACAGATAAATCAGCAAATAAACTACGTGTTGTTTTCTTGAAGATCGGTGAATGAGTATGAACAAAAACAAAAATCCGATTGTCAACATCACATTCACTAACCCAATTATGCGAATGTCCAGTAAATAGGCAGAACTTAAACCATGGATGAGCCAGGCAGTTTTACTTGGCTTATCCACTGCATGAAGTAAAGTATAAAAGTTAATACAACTCACGGCAAGCAACACAATATCTTTTGAATTGTAAAAGCTTTCTGCATAAATTCTAGGACTTAATACGATCATTAAAATGGTGAGTAAACTTATCCAATACTTTCCTGAAAATTTTGCATAAAAAATTAATTGAGCTTTGAATAAAAAAAGCAAGCCCAATAAAAACATGCCGTGTACACAAAAATGCCTGAAATAGTATTGAGATACTTTAGTAGTAAAAAATTGTTGCACGGCGTATACTGGCAACTCAAAACCTACTCCATAATCTCTATCACAATAGGTAAGCAAGGATTGATCTCCATTGACTATATAATCATAACTTTTTTTTCCGATTTCAATTTGTGCCTCTTCGTCCCAACCAACTCCATAGTCTTTCACTACACTAAACCCTAGCATAAAAAGGAAGAGAAAAAATAGTATGGAGACTTTTTGGGTTAAAGGCACATGGAGATTTTAAGGTTCAAATATATTGCATCCACACACCAAAACAAGTTAGAATACTCTATTAGCTTTTAGCTTCAACCCAAGCGCCTTCTTCTTTCAATAGACCTATCAATTCATTCACAGCAATCTCTGAAGGAATATTTTTCTTTACCACTTCCTTGCCTTTGTATAAAGTAATTTTTCCAACCCCGCTGCCTACATAGCC
>JAGNOY010000061.1 GCA_017989935.1 Chitinophagaceae bacterium | reverse complement strand
AGTTTTATTAAACTTCCTTCGATAAAGATTATCTTATCTTTTGGGATTTTATTTTCTTTCCTTCAAACCACATTTGCACAAAACTGGGAAGCAGGAGTGAATCTTGGTACTACATCTTATCTTGGCGACTTACAGTCAACACTTTTGCAGTCGAACACTATGGGAATGCATTTCGGGGTTTGGACTAGGTGGAACATGAACCGATATTTATCTTTCGAAGCGCAAGTGAATAAAGGTGATATCCAAGCATCTGACAGTAATTTACCAGCTTTCGATCCTAATCATGCTAGAAATCTTAACTTCAGATCTACGCTCGTTGAGGTGGCTACTACAGCTCAGTTGAACTTATTGCCATTCGACGTAAGAGATCACAAAATATCAACTCCATATATATTTGCAGGTGTTGGAGCTGTTTACCACAATCCTCAAGCAGAACTAAATGGAGTTTACTATAATCTTAAAGAATTAGGAACAGAAGGTCAACACTTAGCCAATTCTTCTAAATCTACCTTATACACTAATGTAGCCATGACGATACCTTACGGAATAGGAATGAAATTTAGTCTTTCTGATCGAGTTAATGTTGGAGTTGAAGCTGGATTTCGCCTAGCATTAACTGACTACATCGATGATGTAAGCTCAGTGTATCCTGATATAGATTTGCTAAAACAGAGCTCAATATTAGCGGCAAATCTTTCTTATCGCTCACCAGAATTTTATAAAAAATCCTTATCAAATCCGGTAGGTTTAAAGCGCGGTAATGATGCTAAATACGATCAATATTTCTTTGCAGGAATAAAATTTTCGATGAATTTAGCTTCAAAATACAAAATGGAGTTTGACCCTCATTATAAAGAATTCTACAAAGACTTTGATACGTTGGAAACTGAAAATTGATAAACTCATCATAAATAAAGGCTACGACTTTAGAATTAAATTTCTAAAGTCGTTTTTTTTTGTACATACCCGAACCTTGATTATCCACATTTACCGCTTATTACAATTTACTTACCATTCATTACGAACAGATTGCAAACTGAAGTCATTACCACTATCTTTGTTGTAGGTATAACTAACATGATTGATGCTTTAGGTTATTAGATATTAAGATAGTTACTTTCTTTTAGCTTTGGTGAGCAACTTTTTTAATATTTTGATGCACTCTGTATATACCTTGAAATAACTAATCTCAAGTAAAAAAATTCCAAAAATATAGTTACTGAGAAACAAGAGTCTTAGAATGTACATTCTAAGGCTTTTTTTATTTAAAATTTCAACTCCACAACACTCGAATTTATAATTTTCAGGCTTATATTGTTCTTGATTTATCTACATTAGATTTTTTTGTATGAAAAAAAAGACAATTCTCATCGCTGGTGGTTCTGGCATGATCGGCAGTGCCTTAGTACAATCGCTTGGGAGCGCTTACAACATATCAATACTAACACGAAAAAAAGCATCAATTGACAATACACATTCTTTTTATTGGAATCCTGATAATTCTGAAATTGACGATAATGCAATCTTGAATGCAGACATCATTATAAATTTGACAGGAGAAAATATCGGTGCCAAACGATGGACTACGCTAAGGAAGAAGGTCTTAATTGACAGCAGAATGAAAGCAACCAAATTACTTCTCGATAGTATTTCTAGAATCAAAAAGCCTGAATTATACATTTCGGCATCAGCAATTGGATACTATGGTCATAAGGGCGATAGAAAATTATATGAGACCGATTTGCCTGATGATTCTTTTTTATCTCAAGTTTGTAAGCAATGGGAAAAACCGCTAGAAAATATTGATAGCTTTCGCAAAATAATTATTCGAATAGGAATCGTTCTGGCTTCACAAGGCGGAATGTTGAAAGAAATACTCACTCCGACAAAATGGGGAATAAACGTATATTTTGGTAGTGGAAAACAATATATCTCTTGGATCCACATACAAGATTTATGTTCATTAATTCAATATAGCATCGAAAATCCACATGTTTCTGGAGTTTATAATGCTGTCGCCCCAAATACCGTTAATGCGCTTGATTTCGCCACTACCTTACAAAAATCCCTTGAAAGAAAGTTATTTACCATTAGAATTCCAACATTTGTTACACAAATAATCTTAGGAAAACAATCTGAGTTGATGCTTTCAAGTCAAAATGTGCGTTGTGTAAAGATACAAAAAGCTGGATTCAGATTTGAATATTCTCAAATTGATAAAGCCCTAGAAAACCTTTTGTAATCATAGATTTTGAAGGAACAATTAATGATTTTTTTAACATTCAAATCTACCTTTTCGGAAGGAATTATTTTAAGCAATTATCGCTAAAAAGTTATTCATATAAAGCTTCAATCAACTTGAATCACTACTTAGTCAAAATATTCCAAATCTATCTCTTTTTACAAAATAGAATGAAAATAAAATATTACCTTCGTAGTTTTCGTCGCATCGAAACTTTGGAAA
This sequence comes from Chitinophagaceae bacterium, assembly GCA_017989935.1. Classification (GTDB taxonomy): domain Bacteria; phylum Bacteroidota; class Bacteroidia; order Chitinophagales; family Chitinophagaceae; genus OLB11. The sequence goes on along the minus strand of JAGNOY010000061.1, from coordinate 6,617 downwards.
AATAATTGGGTATTTAATAAATAATAGCCTTAACTATGAATAGAGTAATTTTAATTGTCATGGATAGCGTCGGTATAGGAGCGCTACCTGATGCAAACCTTTATGATGATGCAGGAAGCAATACTTTAGGTAACATTGCTTTGCACTATCCTGCCTTAGAAATCCCTCACTTAACCCAGCTAGGATTAGGAAACATTGACCCCATGAATAAGCTTAAAAAAACATCTCATCCTTCTGCTGCCTTTGGCAAAGCCAAAGAAGTATCAGCAGGTAAGGATACAACTACCGGACATTGGGAAATAGCTGGAAGTATTATTGAAAAGCCATTTCCAACATTCCCTGATGGATTTCCAAAAACTTTTATCGAAAAGTTTGAAGAGAAAATCAAAACCAAAGTAATCGGAAATTATTCAGCTTCTGGTACTGAAATCATCAATCAATTGGGTGAAGAACACGTTCGTACAGGATTCCCTATAGTTTACACTTCGGCAGATAGCGTTTTCCAAATCGCAATGCACGAAGCAGTAATTCCTATTGAAAAGCAATACGAAATCTGTAAAATAGCTCGAGAAATGTTGGTCGGTGATTTCGAAGTAGGCCGAGTTATTGCACGCCCTTTCATTGGGACTGAAGGCAACTTTACGCGCACAAAAAATAGAAAAGACTTTTCAATAATGCCTCCTGACAATGTGTTAGTAGCCATTCAGGCAAGGCATGAAGTCATCGCAATTGGAAAAATTTCAGATATTTTTGCACATAAAGGAATCTCTAAATCTATTAAGACCGCTTCTAACCTCGAAGGAATCCTTGCAACTATCGAAGCGATAAAAACACCTTCAGAGGGATTAATTTTTACAAATCTTGTCGATTTTGATATGAATTTTGGTCATAGAAGAGACGTAGAAGGCTACGCCAAGGCTTTGATGGAATTTGATGAGTACATACCTTCTCTTTTGAGTGCATTGTCAGATGACGATTTGCTCATCATCACTGCTGATCACGGCAACGATCCTACTTTCAAAGGTACTGATCATACACGTGAATACATTCCAATATTGGCTTACCACAAAAGCATGAAACAAGGAGCGAATATTGGCGTTCGTGATTCATTTGCCGATATTGCAGCGACCATCTCAGATACCCTCGATCTCAACTATACGCCTGAAGGCAAAAGTTTTTATAAAGAAATATTTAATTAAACAACACTTAATACAGCAATAAAATGGTTGAATTAATTATAAAAAAACGAGACGGCAAAGAACTTTCGAAAGAAGAAATTTCATATATAGTCAATGGATTTGTGAAGGGTGAAATTCCTGATTATCAAGTATCTGCATTGTTAATGGCGATATTTTTTCAAGGTATCAACAATGAAGAAACTGCTGCACTTACTGATGTGATGATGCGCTCAGGCGAACTTATCGACCTTTCGGAAATCGAAGGTATAAAAGTAGACAAACACAGTACTGGAGGCGTTGGCGATAAAACCACATTGGTATTAGCTCCTCTTGTAGCTGCCGCAGGAGTGCCTGTTGCTAAAATGTCGGGCAGAGGATTAGGACATACTGGAGGCACGCTTGATAAAATGGAAGCAATCAAAGGACTCAAAGTGGATATGACCAAAGAACAATTTATTGATAAAGTAAAAAAACATGGTATCGCCATTTGTAGTCAGAATGAAAAATTGGTACCTGCCGATAAGAAAATCTACGCATTAAGAGACGTTACAGGCACTGTAGAGAATATTTCTTTGATATCCTCAAGTGTCATGAGCAAAAAGTTGGCTTGTGGTGCCGATGCAATTGTCATTGACATCAAAGTTGGTGATGGCGCTTTCATGAAAACTGTAGCTGATGCTGAAAAGCTTGCTCGCATAATGATTGAAACTGCCAAATCAATGGATCGCGAATTGATTGCGGTCATTTCAGGGATGGACGAACCCTTGGGATATGCCATTGGTAATGCACTTGAAGTCAAAGAAGCAATTGCAACGCTTCAAGGCAAAGGACCTGATGATCTTACTAATTTATGCCTTGAGTTAGGTGGTCACATGTTGGTTTTAGGTAAAAAAGCAGCTTCTCTTGAAGAAGGCATGGAAATTCTAAAAGCATTGATTGCAAATGGAAAAGCTTTTGAAAAGTTCAAAGAATTAGTCATCTCTCAAGAGGGCGACATCAAGATGGTTGAAAATTGCGACCTTATGCCTAGCACAAAATATACACAATCTTACCTAAGTAAGCGTGAAGGTTATATTCAATACCTCAGCGCGTTAGACATTGGTATCGCTTCTGTAAATCTGGGTGCAGGTAGAGAAACAAAAGAAAGTTCTATTGACTACGGAGCTGGCATCATTTTATATAAAAAAATAGGTGATTATGTAAAAATTGGCGAGCCATTAGCTATGATGTATAGCAATGACGAAAAACTTTTTGCGAAAGCACAAAAATACTTGGATTTAGCTTTCAATTTTGAGCAGCAAAAATCTGAAAAAAAACCTTTGATATTCAAAACAATAAAATAACTTTGACGCCTAGATAAATTGTATTTATGACCGTATCGAAATCTAAACTTAAGAAAGATAACACCGATTATATCCCTCACAACAGCCACGTGCGCAACGACGGAATACCTTTTGATGCTAGTCTGTTTGAGTCAATCAATATCAATCGTAGCGCTATAGAACGTAGGGCTGCAACATTGACTACTCGACGTTCAGTAAAAAAAGAATGGCAAGCAGCATGGCTGTTAAAAGCTATTACTTGCATTGACCTCACCACATTAGCTGGTGATGACACACAAGGCAATGTTCATAGGCTCTGCGCCAAAGCTAGATCTCCAGTTCGTAAGGATATTCTAGAAGCGCTAGGCATGAATGATGGCAGCATCCACACAGGTGCGGTTTGTGTTTACCACAATTTAATACCATTTGCGCTTGAAGCACTCCAAGGATCAAACATTCCAATTGCTGCTGTTTCTACAGGATTTCCTGCTGGACAAATACCACTTGAACAAAAGTTGAAAGAAATTAGAGCTTCTGTTGAAGCTGGAGCTACTGAGATTGATATTGTGGTCAGTCGTGCGCTTGTGTTAAATTCTGATTGGAAAGGACTTTATGACGAAATAGTGGCTTGCCGCCAAGCTTGTGGCGAAGCACATCTGAAAACAATTTTGGCAACTGGCGAAATTCCTACTTACACAAAAGTAGCAAAGGCGAGTATGGTAGCCATGATGGCTGGTTCTGATTTTATCAAAACTAGTACAGGTAAAGAAAGCGTAAATGCAACGTTACCTGTTAGCTTAGTTATGATCAGAGCTATTAGAACATACTTAGCGCTTACAGGTTATAAAGTTGGTTTCAAACCTGCTGGTGGCATCTCAAAAGCTAAAGATGCTCTCGCTTGGCTAATATTGATGAAAGAAGAGTTGGGTTACGATTGGTTGCAACCTGACTTATTCCGATTCGGAGCGAGTAGTTTACTCAGTGATATCGAGCGCCAATTAGAGCACTTCGTTACTGGTCGCTATTCTGCATCATTCAGACATCCAATGGCTTAATTTTAATCTTATTAAAAAAATGACTGTTAAAGAAATATTCAATTCGATGGCATACGGACCAGCTCCTGAGAGTACAAAAGAAACAACTGAATTTTTGGATGCTCATCATAGGAAGTTTGATCTCTTCATAAATGGAAAATGGAAAAAACCAAATTCCAATTCTTATTTTGAAAGCATAAATCCTTCTACTACAGAAAGTTTAGCTCAAATCGCTGAAGCTGATGAAGCTGATGTGAACGAAGCTGTGTTGGCTGCAAAAGCAGCACTTGTAGAGTGGAAAAAAATCGGTTCTCATGGTAGAGCAAGGTATCTTTACGCTTTAGCTCGCCAAATCCAAAAACATTCTCGCTTGTTTTCAGTGCTAGAATCAATGGATAATGGCAAACCAATTCGTGAAACAAGGGATATCGATATCCCACTAGTAGCACGTCATTTTTATTATCATGCTGGTTGGGCACAGCTCAAAGATACCGAACTTATTGATTATAAAGAAGTTGGAGTTGTTGGTCAAATAGTTCCATGGAACTTTCCATTATTGATGCTTTCTTGGAAAATAGCTCCAGCTCTCGCAATGGGAAATACAGTAGTATTAAAACCTGCCGAATTTACTTCACTTACATCGTTACTCTTTGCAGAAATTTGTCAGCAAGTGGGATTGCCAGATGGCGTAGTGAATGTAGTTACAGGTTTCGGAACTACTGGAGCAGCCTTAGTCAACCATCCTGATGTAAATAAAATTGCTTTTACGGGTTCAACAGAAGTTGGCAAAATTATTAGAAAAGCAACTGCTGGTAGCGGCAAAAAACTATCTTTAGAATTGGGTGGAAAATCACCTTTTATCGTATTTGAAGATGCTGATTTGGATAGTGTTGTAGAAGGCGTTGTAGATGCCATTTGGTTCAACCAAGGTCAAGTATGTTGTGCCGGATCAAGATTATTAGTTCAAGAAAGTATCGCTGAAAAGCTTTATGCAAAAATAAAAGCGCGAATGGAAACCCTTCGCATTGGCAATTCACTAGATAAAAATATTGATATTGGTGCCATAGTTGCTCCAGTTCAGTTGAAAACAATCCAGGATTTAGTAAAAATGGGTGTAGATGAAGGAAACCAAATGTGGCAGCCTTCATGGGAATGCCCTAAGGTTGGTTGTTTTTATCCACCTACTCTATTCACTGGAGTTTCTCCTTCTTCAATTATTGCTCAGGAAGAAATATTCGGACCTGTTCTTGTGGCGATGACTTTCCGCTCTCATCAAGAAGCTGTAAAACTCGCCAACAATACTCGTTACGGTTTAGCTTGCAGCCTTTGGACAGAAAATATTAATTTAGCACTAGACGTCGCCCCTCAAATAAAAGCTGGTACTGTCTGGATTAACTGCACTAACTTTTTCGATGCTGCATCTGGTTTTGGAGGTTTCCGCGAATCAGGTTATGGCAGAGAAGGTGGTAAAGAAGGGCTTTTCGAATATGTTAAACCTAAAATTGAAGAAAAATATAGTGATACTTCATTCGAAAAAATAACTCCTAACGATGATGCAACTTCACAGAAGGATAAACATCATCTACCAACTATAGACAAAACTGCAAAGTTATATATTGGTGGCAAGCAAGTTAGACCTGATAGTGGTTACAGTTTGAATATTAAAAATCAAAAAGGACAACTAATCGGTGAAGTTGCTAAAGGAAATAGAAAGGATTTGAGAAATGCTGTTGAAGCAGCTCATGCAGCTACATCATGGTCAAATATGACTGGCCATGCAAAGGCTCAGGTTTTGTATTATGTAGCCGAAAATTTATCTACAAGAGCTGATGAGTTTGCGAAAAGGATCTCACTTTCTACGGGTAAAAATATGAATGATGCTGCTCTAGAAGTTGAATTGTCAATTGAACGGATTTATACTTATGCTGCTTATGCCGACAAATACGATGGTCATGTGCATCACACAGTGAGTAGAAATGTTACGTTGGCAATGCCTGAATCTATTGGAGTGTTAGCGCTTATTTGCCCTGACGAATTCCCTTTATTAGGTTTCATTTCTAATGTTATTCCAGCAATAGCCATGGGAAATAGTGTGGTGGTTGTTCCTTCAGAAACATCACCATTATTGGCTACCGATTTTTACCAAATCCTTGAAACTTCTGATGTTCCTGCGGGAGTTGTAAATATTGTTACAGGATTAAAATCAGAGCTGAGTACTGAACTTGCCAAACACTTTGACGTAGATGGTATTTGGTTTCATGGCTCAAAAGAGATGTGTAAAGAGATCGAAAACTTATCTACAGAAAATTTGAAGAGAACGTGGGTGAATTATGGTAAGCACATCAATTGGTTGGATAAGAGTCAAGGTGAAGGTGAAGTTTTCTTGCGCCACGCTACCGAAATAAAGAATATCTGGGTTCCTTATGGTGCTTAATTTTTTTAAAGTAAAAAACATAAAATAATATAAATGAGCAGCCTACACATAGAAGCTAAAATAGGCGATATTGCCGAAACAGTATTGATGCCGGGAGATCCTCTCAGAGCAAAATATGTAGCAGAAACCTTTCTACAAGATGTGGTTTGTTACAATAAAGTGCGTAATATGTTTGGTTTTACTGGCACTTATAAAGGAAAAAAAGTATCCGTACAAGGTTCGGGTATGGGTATGGGCAGTACTGGTATTTACGTCAATGAACTTATATCGCATTTTGGTGTCAACCAAATTATTCGTATAGGTACTTGCGGAGCAATTCAGTCTGAATTTAAATTAGGACAGGTGCTTTTAGCGATGAGCGCCTCAGGAGATTCTAGTGCTAATATGCTAAATTTCAGCAGTATGCACTATGCTGCTACAGCAGATTTTGATCTATTGCTCAAGGCTTATAATGCAGCACAATCCATGAACATTAATACCGTTCAGGGTTCTGTATTTAGTACTGATACTTTTTATGATGATTATCCTAATCGACGGGAGCTTTGGGAAAAGCACGGCATCATAGGCGTCGAAATGGAGAGTCAAATACTTTTCACAATTGCTAAAAGATTAAGTGCAAAAGCATTGTCAATACTTACTGTAAGTGATA
>JAGNOY010000060.1 GCA_017989935.1 Chitinophagaceae bacterium | reverse complement strand
ACTCGCTGTAAGAGGTACCGGTATATATAACGATGGTTACCTAAGCGATAATAACTTATTAAAAGTAAGTACGGTGGGTTTACCAATTCCTACAGAATTTTTGAATTGTGATTACGGAATTAAAAATCACAACTCAAATTTAGACGTTCATAAAGCCAACTTTCAAACAACTACTTTTACATGCATTCGACATCAAGCATCAACAAACCTAAGAAACAACCTTATGGTTGATTCTTGTACTTTGAATCAATTTAGTGAATACGGAATTTTTTCTTTATGGACTTTGAGTGGGGCTTCTCCGATAATGAAAATTCGTGATAATAATATTACAATGAACGATATAGTAAATCCTAATAAAAAAGCTATTTATGTATCAGGCCCTTCCCTTGTTGGAAGTTTGGTATTGCCTTTAACAGGCAGTAATGCCACCATATTTGGGAATAACATCACCATTCCAACTAACACAAATAATAAAACAGGTATCGAAATGCGTTGGATGAAAAATGGGCGAATTGTACGCAATACAATCACACTCAACACAGGTGCATTAACTACAGGCATCAGCTTAATTGGATTAGTCAACAACACTACAAATTGTAACACGATAGTTGGTGTTGTTACAGTTACAGTATCGACTATCGGAATTAGTATGAATCAAGTTGGTTATAGCATGATACGATGTAATAACTTGTCAAGACTTCAAAAATGTATCTATATCACTAGTGCCTCAGGACCCTCTACTTTATTGGCCAACTCAATGTATAATAGCCGACAAGGTATTGAATTGACATCAACCGCAGCTATTGGACCACAATTTTTAAATGGAAATGCTTGGTATGGCACTTCATGGTTGCCTGTTACGGGGAAAATACTATGTCCTCCATCCTTAGGATTAATTTTTACTTGTACCAACACAATCCCTTGGAATCCAATAGGTTTTGCAAGTCCTACTTGTTTTACAACCTCTGCTTTAGCAAGTCAAAATTGTAATTCAGAATTATGTAGTGAAATGAGTTTTAAAACTACCGAAGAACCTGCTGCAGAAGTAGAAGAAAATTTGCCAAATATAGCCAATAGCTTAGTTACAATTTTCCCGAATCCAGCTTCTAATTTGCTTAATATTCGTAACACTCATTGGGAACAAGCCACTGAGTATACAGTATATAATTTGCAAGGGGCTAAAGTGCTGAAACTGATGAATCCAAATTCAGAAACTCAAACATTAGATATTTCTACTTTATCAAAAGGGATGTATATTCTCCAGATAAGAAGTAATGATCAAATTGAAAATTTGAAATTTAGCAAACAGTAAAATTCGAAAAGGAAGAAAGAGCTGCATTACCACTTTATGTAATGCAGCTCTTTTACGTTTGCAAAAGTATCCAAATCATTACAAATATTTTTTGTTCAACATTTCTGTTTCACTTAGTGCTTGATTTGGAATATAATGCAGTTAAAATAAGATAGATAAAAACATTCACAGGTATCTTATCATTGAATTATGACTTTTAGCCTAAGTACTGGCAAAATTAAACCTTGAAGAATTCAATTTAACGACCTCTCTAATTGCGAAACTTTTAAAATAATAAAAGAAATTCACTACTTACTCGGTGCAGAAAATTCACTGTTCAAAACCAAATTGCGATCTGTTAATGTATGTAAAAACAAAAGTAATTGTTGCTTCTCTTCTTTGCTAAAATGAAAACCACCTTGAAGCGAAACAGCCAAGGTTCCACTTTGTTTAATGCCTTCACTATAATGATCAATTACTTCTGACAAGGTATTCATTTGCCCATTATGCATATAGGGCGCAGTAAGTGACACATTCCTTAGAGAGGGCACTTTAAATTTACCTTCATCCAAGTTTTCAAGCGTAATGCGACCACGACCTATGTCTGTAAATTGAGTGTCAATACCATTATTGTGAAATGAATAATCCGTAAACAAAGGCTCCTTATGACATTGGTTACAATGTGCCAAAAATAATTGATATCCTTTTTGTTCATCTTCGGACAGCACACGCTTTCCCTTTCTAAAATCATCATATTTAGAATCTGTTGCGATGAGACTTCCCATAAATTGAGCTAAGCTATAAAAAAAATTAGTGGCATTAATCCCGGTTTCACCAAAAGCATTTTTAAATAGTTGAACATACTTAGGATTTGATTTCAGTTTTGCTAATAAATGATTCATTTCCTCTCCCATTTCGTTTTCTACTGTGAGGGGGGCTAGTGGCATTATCTCTAAATGATTAATTCCTCCATCCCACATAAACGAAGTATTCCATAACATATTAAAAATCGCAGGCGAATTACGTGTACCTTTTGCTCCGTTCACCCCTATACTTAGTGTCCTTCCAGCATCCGAAAAAGCAGCTGTTTGCATATGACAACTTGCACAGGAGATTGTACTATCAATGGACAAAATAGGATCATAAAACAATTCCCTTCCTAAAGTTACACGATCTTTTGATAAAACATTTGTTATAAATTGATAATGTGGTTGAGGGAAATATGAAGGAAAATCCAGCTCCAACGAATTGGAAACTGGATTTTCAAGGACAGCATCTTTTTGACACGCTGAAAACAATACCCAGGTTAAACCGAGCACTATAGTAACATGCAATAATGAGAACTTCCTCATAATGAACTATTGATGAATTTCTTCAAAAGCAAAACTTCCATAGAAATTGTCAGCCATTGTTTTGGCACCACTTCCCGGCATATGAATAGTATTCACTGAACTTACACTCGGTGATGCATGCCATAATTTTGCCGGATTGGCTTTCACGTGTACATGTGGTGTCTTGTCATAGGCAATCGTTAAAGTTTCTCCATTAAATGTGGTGGATTTTACAGTTACAATATTGTTTGATCCACTAAACCCACCTAAATGAAATTGAAAAATGCCGATTGATGAATTAGGGGATGTCCCTTCCGCTTTTAACATGATATATCCTGAATTCCAATTCCAAAACATGCCTTCGGTTACAGACAAAGCTCCATCTTGTGCTCCACTCACATTGTGTAAACTATCCACTCCTAGTGTATATTGAAGTTCTGTATAGCTTCCGGAAGGAATATCATTCAAGGTAATTTCTTCTGTTCCGGCTACGGCTAAATCAACAATATGATAGCTGTTAGCTTCGGACCACCAAGTTCCATCGTCCTTTTTAATTTTTATATTGGATACATAATAGCGAAATTTATCAAAGTTCAACGTATCACCGGTCATCGGATGAACAAGTTGTGCGTTCAATGTAAATGGCACTTCCATCATTCCAAACACATGTTCGAAAGCTAATTTAAAGCTTCCTATAGTAGGTGTAGGCGTCGGTGTTGGTGTCGGGTCTGATTTCTTACATGAAGAAATTGTAAAAAGTATAGCAGCTAGGAATAGAATTCCTTTATTTAATTGTTTTATCATTTTTGTTTTTTTCTAAAAGTTTAAATTTTATTATTTCAAATTTCATAAGGTTGATTCTAGGTTAGCAAACTTTGGAGGGTGAAAAATTCGCTCACCTTCGCGAGATAGGAGCATGGTTTGATAATAGGGCTCCTTTACAACTTGAGTAGTAAATAAAATTGGCTTCAATACTTGACAGCATAAAACGGATTCGATAAAATCGTTAATTGACGAAATATTCATTCCTCTTCTATCTTCATCTTTTTGCTGTTTGCTTGGGCAACTTAAAGCATTCATTTGTTTTGTCAACTTGCATTTTCCAAAACACTTCATAGTTGGTTTATCCTTATTTTCACACAGCACCCTTGTGTAATATTGAAAGTTATAAGAATAAGAAACTAACAATAGCATCTTTGCAAGGGGGTGCAAAGTGATTAATAAAATAAACAAACCACCTAACAACCATCGCCACAAATCACTTAATTTAAACTGCTTGTTCATGGTTTATCAAAAGCCGTTTTAGTAATAAATTCTCTGTCCGTGAGTGTTTTCAAAAATGCAATAATATCATCAATGTCTTGTTCAGTCATTCTGTTTTTAGTCATGGTCCTAAGTTCAGGTGCCAAATTTGCAGAATAATGAAAATTGGTGTTATAATGGTCTATACACTCTCGTAAAGTATTGAATCGCCCATCATGCATATATGGTGCTGTCATTTCAATATTGCGTAAGGTGGGTGTTTTGAATTTACCCTCATCAGCTATCAACTTTGTAACAAGGGCTCGCCCCTTGTCCATTGAAACGCTATCTAAGCCATTATTTTTGAATTCAAAATCGGTAAAGGTGCTGCCATATGAATGACAATGAGTACAATCACCTTTATTCAAATCCAAAAACACATTTAGGCCTCGTGTTTCTTGTTCCGTAAAGGCTACTTCACCTCGTTTCCATTGATCAAATTTCGAATTCGCCGAAATCAGGGTTCTTTCAAATTGAGCAATGGCTTGCGAAATTAATTTTGAAGTGACGATGTCTGTCCCAAATGCCGCTTTGAATAATGTTGGATACTCAGGATGTGCTTGAAGTTTAGAAATTACATTAGGCATGGTTTCATGCATTTCAATCGGATTGGTGATTGGGCCGCTCACTTGCGCTTCTAAACTCGGAGAGCTCCCGTCCCAAAAAAAAGATTTTGCATAACCCAAATTAAATAATGGCATCGAATTTCTTGTACCTTGAACCTGGTCTACTCCGACACTATACTGCTTGGCTGAGTCTATAAAATAATTTTTAAATTGATGACATGATGCACAACTCATTGTACTATTGGCCGAAAGTATTTTATCGTAAAATAACTTACGCCCCAAAGCAATCCCTTCTACTGAAAGTAGATTATCGGCAGGTATTATCATAGTCGGCAAGCCAGCCGGAACATTTAAGTTATAATGAGTATGTGAATGCCTGTCAACATTACCAAAAGGAGGATCGACTTTGCAAGAAGCAAGCAATATCATAAAGGTTACACAACTAATAAAGTTCTTGTACGCAAAATTATTTCGAACCCAATATTCGCTATCGGCTTCAAGCACTTTATAAATTTCACTATTCATTTGTTTCATGTCACTTATCATAGGTTTAGTTTTTTTGAAAAACGATTGTCTCTACCAAGTTCATTTTATCATAAAATTCCAAGTAATACATACCGATGGGAAGTTGTTCAACCTGAATAAAATCACTCTTCCATGATTGAAAAACCTGCTGACCAAGAAAATTTCTTATTTTCATATTTGTATAAGATACGTCACCATTAGATTGAATGTGCAATTCTGAATTGCTTGGATTGGGATATACGAAAAATTTACGGTGTTTGGAAAATCCGAGTTCATTAGACAACCCTATGGCGAGCTTCCACATCATGATATCGCTTTGTTGATTGCCCGTCACAATACGATCACCCAACGGTGACCATGCCACTGAATTTACAACCCCACTATCTTTCACGCCAAATGTTTCGATAGACGAACCACTTGTTATATCCCAAATTTTACAAGTACTGTCAGACGACCCTGACACAATTAACTGATTGTTCGGAGAAATATCAATGCTATTTACACTACCGAAATGTCCGGACATTGTTTTTACCCATTGCTGTGTAGCTATATTCCAAATTCGAATGGTTTTATCTTTAGAGGAAGAAATGATATAAGTATCATCATGGGTAAATTTAACCTGTGTGAGATCATTCGAATGCCCGGTAAATGTGCCAATACTATTTCCTGAACTATCCCATAATTTGACTTTATCATCACTTCCTCCACTTACCAAAAATTGGCCATCTGATGAATAACTAACTGATGTCACCCAAGACGCATGCGCATTAATATCATGCAACAAACTACCATTCAAAAGATTGTATATTTTTAGTTTACCATTTGAACAGCCAACTGCTAATGTTTGATTGGTAGGCGAAATTGCTATGGAAAAACCATAAGATGTTCCTGTATTTATCGTGTCCACCAAAACTGGTGTTACTCCCGTTTGGTCAAAGATAAAAATATTCCCAAACTCTTCAATAGTGGCGATATAATTTGAATTACTGCTAAACGATACGCCCATGATACACATAAACGATGTATCCACGGTAAAATCCCAATCTAAATTGGAAGACAATACATCAAATATCCTGATTGAAGCTGGATGACAATTTGTGCCGCTTAAAACTTTACTCCCGTCAGCATTAAACACAATACTATTAATTGAATTTAAAGTTGGATTTGCTTTCTTTGACCATTCTAAATTCTGAGCATGCATGGTTAAACTAAGCCCTGCAAAAAGGACTTGCATCGCAATTCGTTGTAAAACGTTCATGGATAATAAATTAAAATTTGATAGAAGCTCAAGCCAAAATAGGTCAATTCATCATGTGACATTTCGTTCACATCGGCTGAGTAATAAATAAAATTGAGAACTAGCTTACTACTTAAGGTAAACACTAAGCAACATTAGTCACAAGAAACCTTGTAATCAATGTCAATACAAATAATAAACTATATCACAGCTGCATTGGGGGGATGTAATACACGAGTTAAATAAGCTGACGACATGTGCTCATCTAAAGGAACGAAGCTTAACTTCTCAAGAATAAGTACTGGTTGCAAAAATGAAACTTCAAAATTGATAGAAGAGCAATAAAGCACAACTTCATTCATTTTCAAATTTGGCAACTTGCTTTGCTGTGAGTCATTTTCCTTAAATTTTTTTTCTAACACACAAGCACCTTTACAGAGTGGAATTTTATCGAAGCGATTTTCACAAACATTGTTTTCGATATACTCTCTATTCAACTCAAATCCAATTAAAATCCATACTTGCAGTGTTGACTGAAATAATATGACTAATGCAAATAGTATAGAGAAGAAGTTCTTCACAACGCAAAGGTAAATTTAATTCGTTTCTTCCAACAATTTTTTTATATCAGAAAGTATCTTTTCTATCGATGTATTATCCGTGCCATCATAAACACCTCGAATATGTCGATGTGCATCCACTAATAAAATACCACCACTATGTGTAAATCCGCCAGGCGAAGTGGAATCGCTATAAGCAGTAGAAAAATAAGAATGCTCTGCAAGTGCTAAAATTTTATCCTGAGGACCAGTCACAAAATGCCATTTCGAAGTAGACGCCCCTAATTGGTTAGCGTATGCTCGAAGTCGAGATACCGAATCATTATTGGGGTCAATGGTATGTGTTAAAAATTTCACGTGGGGGTATGTTAATGTTTGCAGATAAACTTTCTGCATTACAGATGTCATTTTTGGGCAAATCGTTGGGCATGATAAAAAAATAAAATCTGCTAAATAAATACCTTCTTCAAACGTTTGATTCGTAACAGGTAAACTATCTTGATTCCACAATTTAAAAGAAGCAACTGTTGGATAAATAGTATCATTTTTATGAATAACTGGATCCCCTAAAATTGGCAATTTAGGATCCGACGTTGCACATGCCTGACACATTAGGACGCATGCTACAAAAAAGAATTTATTCATTCGGCAAAATTAAGTTGAATATCACCAGCAATTTTATAAATAATCAAGTTTCCTAATAGCACGTAATTGATAAAAACAAATGTAACAAAACAACAGATGCAGTAATTCAGCCAAGAAAAACATACTATCTAATTATATATACTATTTTAGCAACAAATGTAATTAACCTTCTATATTTAGTTTTACTTTTATCCTCGTAATCTTAAACGTATCAATATGTCATATCCTTATCAAATTACATCCCTCGAACAATATCATCAAGTATACAAACAAAGTATCGAACATCCCGAAGAATTCTGGGGCGAAATTGCCTCCTACTTTCGTTGGAAAAAACATGCTGATCAAGTGCTAAACTGGAATTTCAATGAACCAAAAATAGAATGGTTCAAAGGAGGTAAAATGAATATAACCGAAAACTGTTTAGATCGATGGGCAGAAACACAACCGCATACGCCTGCTATTATTTGGGAAAGCAATGACCCCGAAGAACATCATCGTTCAATTTCATATAAAGAGCTTTTATTTAAAGTAAATCAATTTGCTCATGTTTTAAAAAATAATGGCGCGAAGAAAGGAGATCGTATTTGTATTTATATGCCTATGGTACCAGAATTAGCAATTGCCGTGTTAGCTTGTGCAAGAATCGGAGCCATTCATTCAGTAATTTTTGGTGGGTTTTCTGCACAAAGTATCGCAGATCGTATCAATGATGCCCAATGCAATGTGGTGGTAACAGCTGATGGTGGATATCGAGGAAACAAAGAAATACCTTTGAAATCTGTAATGGACGAAGCGTTGATTCAATGCCGATCCGTACAAAAAGTCATAGTACTCACACGAACACGAACACCGGTAAGCATGCTTAAAGGCAAAGAAGTATGGTGGGAAGATGAAATTAAAAAGGTAGAAACTGCAGGCAATCCATTTTGCGAAGCAGAAGCGATGGATTCGGAGGACGAACTATTTATACTTTATACAAGTGGCAGTACCGGAAAGCCAAAAGGCGTAGTACATTCTTGCGCAGGGTATATGATTTACACAAATTATACCTTTATAAATGTATTTCAATATCAACCAGGAGATATTCATTTTTGTACAGCAGATATTGGTTGGATAACAGGACATAGCTATATTGTGTATGGGCCATTGAGTGCTGGTGCCACAACCTTAATGTTCGAAGGCATACCTACATGGCCAGATGCAGGAAGGTTTTGGGAAGTTGTTGATAAATTTAATGTAAATATTCTCTATACAGCACCTACAGCTATTCGTAGTTTAATGAGCTATGGATTAGATTATGTAAAAGATAAAAACCTATCTTCATTAAAGGTATTAGGTAGTGTGGGCGAACCAATCAATGAAGAAGCTTGGAATTGGTTTCATGATAATATTGGTAAAGGAAGATGCCCCATCGTAGACACCTGGTGGCAAACCGAAACAGGGGGTATCATGATTTCAAATTTAGCAGGTATCACACCACACAAAGCAGCTCATGCAACTTTTCCATTGCCAGGTGTTAGGCCTTTGCTTGTAGATGAACATGGACATGCCATTCCTGGCGGAGATGCTTCTAAAAGTGAATTACCCACAGAAGTCGTCAGTGGCAATTTATGTATTAATTTCCCTTGGCCTTCTATCATTCGAACAACTTATGGTGATCATGAAAGATGCAAACAAACTTATTTCTCTACCTATGAAAATATGTATTTCA
>JAGNOY010000059.1 GCA_017989935.1 Chitinophagaceae bacterium | reverse complement strand
TAAAATTCATTTAAGCAAATAAAGATTCTATTCTTTTAAGAAATCAATATAGGTTGATCTTGAAATAAATTTCGCACCCAAACTTTTTAAGTGAGCTGTTTCTATTTGACAATCTATTAGTTTAATTCCTTTTACTGTTAGCTCTTGTACCAAATGAATGAAAGCAAATTTACTAGCATTTGACATTGAACTAAACATACTTTCTCCACAAAAAACAGATCCTGTTAGTACGCCATACAAGCCTCCAACCAGCTTACCTTCAAACCAACATTCCCCGCTAATTGCGAGGCCATTCTTATGCAATTGTATATAGGCTTGCTCCATCGCCTCAGTTATCCATGTACCCTCTTGATCTACCCTATTAATTTCTTTACAAGATTTAATGACTCTTTCAAAAGCATGATTCATTGTAAATGAAAATTTCGAAGAGCCTAATATCTTTTTCATACTTTTTGATATAATAAGTTCATCAGGGAAAAGCACAAATCTAGGGTCAGGTGCATACCATAAAATGGGTTCTCCTTCTGAATACCAAGGAAAAATACCCGACTTGTATGCCAGTTGTAATCTAGCGACACTTAAATCGCCTCCTATAGCTAATAAACCATCCTCATCAGCAAGTTCAACAGACGGAAATTCTAAGAGTTGTTTTATCGGAGACATGCCAAATTGCGGGTTAATTAATTAATCTCATCCAACAAACTCTTCGATAGTTGCTCCAATACCTCGGGCTGTGATCCCATCACAAATTGGCTTCAAGGTGTCATAATCTCCTGATTTTACTGCACACTTTCCTTTAAAATGAATAATCAAGGTACACTGCTCTGCCTGCTCTCTTTCATGTCCACACAAGTCTATGAGCGCACTAATCACCCATTCAAAGGTATTAATTTCATCGTTCCATACAATTAAATTAAAAGAATATCCTATATCCTCTAATACGTCAATGTCTAACGCTTCTTCTGTTTGACTAAATTTCAATACAATAATTTTCCACGCAAAAATATTACATTTATGCTTGAAATGTTCAAGGATTTTTTTTCTCAACAAGCTTCACATTATGCACGATACAGACCTAAGTACCCTGCTGAACTTTTTACATTTATAAAAGAAATAGTACAAAAAACTAATTTTGTTTGGGATGTGGCTACAGGAAATGGACAAGCAGCCAATGAACTAGCTAAATTTTTCGATCATGTTTATGCCACAGACCTAAGTGATGAACAATTAAAACATGCCATTCAACAAGAAAACATCGAATACAAAAAAGAATTTGCCGAATCGACTAGTTTGGCTAATTCTAGCGTTGATTTGATCACTATAGCGACAGCCATTCACTGGTTCGATCAACCGGCATTTTTCAAGGAAGCTGACAGGGTACTGAAAACAAAGGGAGTTTTATTTGCATGGAGTTACGGTGGATGTAAGGTCAATATTGAAGTAGATCAAATTATCGATTATTTCAATTTTGAGTATTTAGTAGATTATTGGCATGAGGGAGCCAAAATGAATTGGTATGACAAGTATCAATCACTAATACTTCCTTTCGAGCCTATATCTACGCCTAATTTTATTTGCAAAGCCAACTATAATTTAGAAGAAGTGATGAATTATATGTTTAGTTGGAGTGGCGTGCAAAATTACATACGCTTGCATCAAAAAAATCCGATAGATATTATACAAGCAGATCTTGAAAAAGCTTGGGGAGACCCTTTGTCTGTTAAAGAAATAAAGTGGCACCTACATACTAAATGCTCTAGAAAATAAATCACACAATATTCATTTCAATAAAAAAATCCCTGTTTATTAAACAATGGCCTATCAAATTTTCATGTTACTCCAATACAGCTATCTAATTAGTCGCTCAAAAACAAATTTCTAAGCATTATAATAACAAAACATCTACTTTAAAAAACATTATAAACAGTCCTATGTTTTATGAACAGTTTTTACATTGAATTTTGAACACACCTTGTTTTTTCTAAGATTCAACCTATAGTTTCTATGCCAAAGAAATCTTTTAGTACATTTACCTTCTAAATTTATTGAGGACTAGAATGGTATTCTCTTTGAAGTACACCGATATTCTTCTATCATAAAAGGCAATTGAATTCATGAAAATTAATATACGCAAAATAGACGCCCTTGATTATCATTCAAAAGGCAAACCAGGAAAAATTGAAGTTGTTCCTACCAAAGAAACCAAAACACAACGCGACCTTGCACTTGCTTATTCTCCCGGTGTTGCTGAGCCTTGCAGAGAAATAGCTAAGAATCCAGAAGATGTATACAAATACACAGCCAAGGGAAATTTAGTCGCAGTAATCAGTAATGGCACGGCTGTTTTAGGACTTGGCGATATAGGGCCTTTAGCATCCAAACCTGTTATGGAAGGCAAAGGATTACTTTTTAAAATTTATGCAGATATTGATGTATTTGATATTGAACTCGACACGAAAAATGTAGATGAATTTATCAGAACAGTCAAAGCGCTTGAACCAACTTTTGGGGGCATCAATTTAGAAGATATAAAAGCGCCTGAATGTTTTGAAATTGAGCAACGACTCAAAAAGGAATTGAACATTCCAATCATGCATGACGACCAACATGGTACAGCCATCATCTCATCTGCAGCTTTGTTGAATGCCACTGAACTTCAAGGCAAGCAAATGAAAAACGTGAAAGTTGTTGTGAGTGGGGCCGGAGCTTCTGCTATGGCTTGTTGCAACCTCTATGTAAAATTGGGTGTAAAAATAGAGAATATTGTCATGTTTGATAGCAAAGGTGCTATTACAACTAGTCGCAATGACTTAGACAACATGAAAAAAAAATACGCCACTTCAAGAAAAATAAAATCGCTTGAAGAAGCTATGAAAGAGGCTGATGTTTTTATCGGACTTTCAAAAGGCGGTATCGTAAATGCTAAAATGCTAAAAGGCATGGCTAAAAACCCAATAGTATTTGCCCTTGCGAACCCTGATCCTGAAATTGATTATGAAACTGCTATCAAAGCCAGACCAGATGTAATCATGGCTACGGGACGCAGTGACTATCCTAATCAAGTAAATAATGTACTCGGATTCCCATATATCTTCAGAGGCGCTTTAGATGTTCGTGCAAAAACTATTAATGAAGACATGAAGCTTGCAGCGGTAAAAGCGTTGGCATCCTTAGCAAAACTGCCAGTACCTGATATGGTAAATATGGCCTATGAAGAAAAAAATATGAGTTATGGTCCAACTTATATTATTCCTAAACCAATGGACCCGCGATTGCTTTCAGTTGTATCATTGGCAGTTGCCAAAGCAGCTGTAAAAAGCAAGGTAGCCCAACAAATTCCTGATTGGAAAAAATACGAAGAAGAACTAAACAATCGATTAGGCAGCGACGATAATATTTTGAAAGTCGTTATCAATAAGGCTAAATTATACAAACAAAAAGTCGTGTTTGCTGATGCAGAAAATTTCAAAACCTTAAAAGCTGCGCAAATTGTCAAGGATGAAGGTATCGCTATTCCTATTTTATTAGGCAACGCTAAAAAAATTAAACACCTCATACTCGAAAACCATCTTGAACTTGATCAAGTAGAAATTATAGATCCAAAAGCTGAAGAACATGATGAAAAAAGAAATCTTTACGGAGAGATTCTTTTTGAAAAACGTGGACGCAAAGGATATAATTTATATGAAGCAAAAAAAATCATGCGCGAAAGAAATTATTTTGGATGCATGATGGTCGAACATGGTGAAGCAGATGCATTAATTACAGGACTCACCAGAAAGTATCCTGATACACTAAGACCTGTTTTAGAAATTATAGGCATTGCGCCGAACACAAAAAAGATAGCGGGCATGTATATCATGCTAACAAAACGTGGCCCGATATGCTTTGCAGACACTACGATTAATGAGTTTCCAAGTGCGCAAGACTTAGTAAATATTACTTTACTTGCTGCAGAAAACTTACGAAACATGAATGTAAAACCAAGGGTAGCTTTACTGTCATATTCTAATTTCGGAGCAAGCAACCTCACTGAATCGAAAAAAATTCGCGAAGCTGTTCAAATACTCCATAACGAACATCCTGAGTTAATTGTAGATGGTGAAGTTCAGGCAAGCGTAGCTTTTAATAACGAATTATTGAAAGAAAATTACCCTTTCAGTAGCTTGATCAATAACAAGCCTAACATTTTAATTTTCCCGAATTTAGCTGCAGGTAATATTGCCTACCACTTGATGATGGAGCTAGGAAATTCAGAAGCCATTGGCCCTATACTTTTAGGTTTACATAAATCGGTGCATGTTTTACAACTCGGAAGCACTGTAAGACAAATCGTGAACATGGTAGCAATTGCAGCCGTTGACGCTTATGTAAAAAAGAAAAGAGCTGCTCAAGTTTAAGTGAATTGGATTCAAATAGGACCTATCACAAATTTGGGATCAAAAAAATCTTTTGAATGATGCATCTCGCATGAAAATCAAAACTCCTGAGTTATCGGCTATTCTATGACAAGACAGTACTAAACACAGAAATGAAATTAACAACACTCATGCTTTTTAGTATTCTATCCATTTTGACTTCGTGCAATGGGCAGACTTCTAATTCGAGGAACCATTCTGGGCTTTTAAAAGAAATAAATATAAAGGGCGACACTGTAAAAGAACTTGGAAGCAGTATTATGGTGATTTATCAAGACAAGAAAAACACATATTGGTTTGGTAGTTGGGAAACAGGAGTATATAGATATGACGGTAAGACTTTGATAAATTACACAACAAAACACGGTTTGTATAACAATAGAGTTGATGATATTAAAGAAGATAAATCAGGCAACATATTTTTCACAGGTATGAACCCAAATTCAACAATAACAAAGTTTGACGGAAAATCATTTGCCAATATTATAGCAACCCCAAGTAAAGAATGGAAACTTGAAGCAAATGATTTGTGGCTAATAAATGCTTATCAAGCCAATCAAAAAGTTTACCGGCTTGACGGAAATAACTTTTATGAATTGACACTTCCAAAGCCACCTAAACTTAATAATCCATTTGAAATTTATAGCATTTATAAAGACATTAAAGGAAACATTTGGTTTGGCACAAATCCAGTTGGAGTATGTCGTTATGATGGAAAATCATTCGAATGGATTACAGAAGAAGATGTGACAGAATTTCGCAATGAAGGGGCAAATGGAGTGCGATCAATTACGGAAGACAAAAATGGGGACTTTTGGTTTAATACAGAAAACCGATATAGTGTTTATGACAGCATAACATTAAAAAGCAACAAGTTTTATACAAGACACGAAAGCATAGGTAGTTTAGACGGAAAAAACACCAGTGGTTTAAAAGAATATTTATCAACAGTAAGAGATAATAAAAATAATTTGTGGTTCGTAACCTATCGAGATGGTGTTTGGAAATATGATGGAACAAATATTACACACTATAAAGTTCAAGCAAACTCTAAAGACATTACGCTATTCAGTATTTACAAGGACAACAATGGCGACCTATGGCTTGGAACACATGAAAATGGTGCTTATAAATTTAACGGAAAGACATTTGAAAAGTTTAAACCATACTGACGAAAGAAAACAGCCGATAACAGCGGCTTTATGAAAGCGCAGTGTAAGTCTAAAAAGAATCTTTCATTTTCTCACGAACATTTGTATAGGTTGAATATTATCGTACCTTTAAAACCGCGCCTTCATAAAGCCACGTCCCGTAGCAAGATTTTATAAAATTTGCTTCGATTAATTTGTTGCGCTGACTTTGTAAATAACGCTGACAACTCATTTAAAATAGAAACAACAACTCTTTTGGCACTTACTTCTGTATGAAGTGCCTATCAGTTAATCGGCAGCCCTTAATTACTATAATCTTTTTTACTAATTTTAAACTGTAGAATTTTCTACCCAAAAAACGAATGCAAAGCAGTGAACAAGTAGAAACAATTTATTAAACCAAAAATATTCGACGCTGCGAAGACTTAATATTTTAATATTTTAAATACTTCCTGCCATTTAGCTGACTTTAATTTAATAAAATATATTCCATTCGTATGATTTCGAAGACTGATGTTTATTTCCTTCTCAGAGCGAAGTTTATGAGTTTGAATAACAACTCCTTCCATGCTGATGACTTCGATAATTACTTGATCTTCTAAATCCGGAAGCAAGATTGAAACTTTATCATGGGTTGGATTTGGAGTTAAACTTAATTGTATCTTACTATTCAAATCCAATACAGTGACTACAAAAGGCAAACAATTGGATGTATCAGTACAAGTTCCACTTGAAATAATTACTGCATAAAAGCTACTTATTGCAGGCATAAAAGTTTGGTTAGTGGCCCCTGCTATAGGCAGAAAACTATTGTTTTTACAATCTACCCATTGATAAGTTACACCTGTGGCATTAGAAAATATCACACTATTATTTACTTGCAAGCTGGTATCCAAGGTGGTAATCGTTAAATTAAGCGTAACAACTGAATCACAACCATTCGCATTACTATTTGTATAATTTGCTGAAAAATTACTGCTTAAGTATGTATTACCATCAATCCATGTAAAAGGTGAACAAGCATTTACAACATCAATACTACTATCAGGGGTACAAGGTTCTAATTTAATCAAATAGGCATGATACCCTCCATTTGAACTTTTAATTTGAACACCACTATTATGGTCAAAGTCTGTGGTGCCATTAAAACTACCCACTATATACATTTTCCCTTGAGTGGTTTGAGCCAAACCTTTAGCGAAAGCTTCAGTAGCATTATCTCCTATTGCTGCTGCCCATTTAAAGTTTCCATTGCTATCTAACTGCATATAAAATGCATCGCTCGAACCATAAATACTACCTGGACCTAAGAAATAATTACCTGCATTAGGATCAAAATCTTCTAGTCCTGCAAACTCCCCACATAACGAAATATCTCCCTGCGCATTGCATTTAACATCATTAACAATGTCAACCTTACCAGGTACATACATGCCTCCCATTTTTTTAAGCCATATAAAATTTCCGTTGGTA
The DNA here is from genome assembly GCA_017989935.1 of Chitinophagaceae bacterium. Taxonomy (GTDB): domain Bacteria; phylum Bacteroidota; class Bacteroidia; order Chitinophagales; family Chitinophagaceae; genus OLB11. The sequence goes on along the minus strand of JAGNOY010000059.1, from coordinate 2,129 downwards.
TCTAACTTTAATGCATAAGCTGCATAGTTTATTGATGAAACATTGTAGACGTTGGGGCTCGGGTCAAAATCAACTGTGCCAAAAAAAGTCCCACCTAGAATTAAATGCCCAAAATTGTCAGTTGTCATTGTTTGACAAGAAGGAATATTGGTTATTCTGACCCACTCAAATTGTCCACTATGGTTTAATTTTAAAATAAAAAAACTATACGCATTTGGGACTAAACTATGTTGAGGATTGTATAATAAACCTGGGTCAAAATCGACAGTATCTTTAAAGGTACCACCCAAATAAAAATTTTGGTTTGCATCCATGGCGAGTCCATTTAAATCTCCATTTGCAGTTGCACTACCCTCTAAAGTTTTAACCCACATAAAATCACCTTGCATATTTAATTTTAGCAAGTAAATGTCATAGGATATTGCTGTCCGGTTGAAGATTGATGTGCCTGGATCAAAATCTATTGTATTATGAAAGTATCCACACAGTATAATATCATTGGAACTATTTACACAAAGTTTTCGCACCACATCAGTTAATGCACTCCCAAATGTTTGTGACCAAGAATAATTGCCATTATTATCTAATTTGAGTACAAAGAAATCTTTAGATCCATTAGATGTTTTCATATCGACCCCAAGCCCAGGATTAAAATCAACACTTTGATTAAAAGTACCCACTAATACAATGTTTCCTGCATTGTCTAAAGCGGCATCTGCAATTGTTTCCATACCTAACCCTCCAATAGATTTAACCCAAAGAAAATGGCCGTTGCTATCTAATTTTTGAATATAAATATCTCTGTTTCCATTTGAAGTAAGATTAAATATATTTGAACTAGGATCAAAATCTACAGTATTATAAAATTCACCCATTACAAATAAATTACCTTGCGAATCAATCAACGTTTTATTTCCAGACACATCACTTACAAGAGAAGCCGAACCAAAAGTATTAACCCATGCTAAACTGACTGCTTGAGAAAAAATATTGCATTGAAATAAAGATAATAAGAGTAAGGTGAATATGTATTTCATATCATAGGATCAATTGTTGAATGTACAAATTATTTTAGATACTTAGCCTATCTTCAATATAAAGACACCTTTTTTTCATTAAGATTCGGGTAAAGAAACTTGATTGATACTTCAAATGAAGAGATTGAATTCGTGCAAAATATATTTAACTAAGGGCTGCTACTATACACCAAACGCCAAGCCACGAAATGTTTCGGAGGGTCCTCGAAACGCCGCACGACTTGATCACTTTCCCTATCGGGGGCATAAAAAACAGCTTCTTAATAACTGAAAATAATGTTTTACCAAGCTTATATTTTATTGAAATCATAAGAACAACTTATTGATGGCTTTTTCATGTCAGATAGTATATTTGCGTCATGAACAACACGCCTTTACTCGATCAAAAAAAAGCCGAAGCCTTGTTAGGTGGCGGAGAAAAACGAATAGCCGCCCAACATAAAAAAGGAAAATTAACTGCAAGAGAAAGACTGAACCTCTTACTAGATGAAGGATCTTTTGAAGAAATTGGCATGTTCGTTACCCATCGATCGACGGATTTTGGCATGGAAAACGAATTGTATCTTGGCGACGGCGTGGTAACTGGCTATGGCACAATTCATGGCCGATTGACGTATGTATTTTCTCAAGACTTTACAGTATTCGGAGGTAGCTTGAGCGAAACACACGCTGAAAAAATTTGCAAAATCATGGATCTTGCCATGGAAAATGGCGCCCCTGTAATTGGATTGAATGATAGTGGTGGCGCACGAATTCAAGAAGGCGTAGTTTCATTAGGAGGCTATGCAGATATTTTTTATAGAAATACAAGAGCTTCTGGGGTGATCCCTCAACTTTCAGCTATCATGGGACCTTGTGCTGGTGGCGCTGTATATTCTCCTGCCATTACAGATTTTGTATTGATGGTCGAAAACAGTTCTTATATGTTTGTCACTGGTCCGAATGTTGTAAAAACAGTTACCCATGAAGAAGTCAGTAGCGAGGAGTTAGGTGGTGCTGATACCCATGCCAGTAAAAGCGGGGTTACTCATTTTGCTCTTGCCAATGAAATAGAGTGCATCATGCATATCAAAAAGCTATTAAGCTACATGC
>JAGNOY010000058.1:7597-9195 GCA_017989935.1 Chitinophagaceae bacterium | reverse complement strand
GCATCCGCTTGTTCCGCTTTCATTCGCAGCGTCCGCTGAAGAGAAACGACAACAAACATGAAAAGTTCATCATGCCAGGCTAATCCAATTGTGTTTTAAACATAACTGTTAACGGTGCTAGCGTTGTGAAAATATATTTCTTACCGCATGATTCGTTTGAGGGGTTGACTATCGTCAGAGATTACAGTGTTTTGTTACGCCGATTGAGCATGAAGGCTTTTCAAAAATCATGTTGATTGACTTAATCAACACTGAGTTCTCTACAAACTAAAATTAGCCAATAAAGGATAATGATCTGAATAGGTTACATGTAAGTTCTCAAATTCATGTAAACGAAGTTGATTCGAATAAAACAAATAATCAATGCGCAATAAAGGGATAGTTTGATTATATGTTGCGCCAAGTCCAAACCCTTTTTCTAAGAAAGCATCTTTTTTGTCTCCTCGAATTTTAAAATACACATACGAACTTGGAATATCATTTAAGTCGCCACAAATAATAGAAGGATGACTGTTTTGCTGAATGATATTTGTTACAAGATCAGCTTCTAAACCTCTATTAATGGTGCTATGTTCGAGTTTGTTGTAAATAGATTTAGATTCTTCAAAAGTTTTATCATCAAATTCGGGCAATTCTTTTTTACTCACTAAGGCAGATTCCGATATACTAAATCTATTTGATTTTAAATGAAGATTAAAAATAGAAACAGTGTCTTTTTGAAATAACAAATTAGCTTGTTGTAGCATATTGTTTCCAGCCACATCTACATCATGATTTTCTGATTGAACAATTGGCAAATGAGAAAAAATAATACTCCCCCACTTCCCTCTCTTGTTTACATTCACATTACATTCAGCATAATATTCATAGTTGCAAGAATCTACGATGGCTTGTATATTATTTACCCCAGCAGTATCATTGCCCGAGTAAAATTCTTGCAAACAAAGTACCGTTGGATTTTGTTCTTTAAAAAAACTGAGTATCTCATTTCTAGTCGTTTTTTTTCCACTCCAATTATACAAATCAAGTAAACGAACATTATAACTCATTAATGAGAATTGTTTCGTAGATTCTGAAGTATTTCCTTGATTAAAAAGATGTCCGCCAACCATTACACTAAATACATTCCAACAGAAAACAAAGGCGACTAATGGAATCAAGGCATACCAAAATTTTTTCATCACTAACCAGAAAATAAAAAAGAGCACATTCACCACTAAAAGCACCGGGGTTAACAAGCCTAGTATGCCAATAAAACTTTGCTCATACGGATTAATTGAGGGAATCAGTCTGCAACTAGCAAATAAAATAGCTGCTAATATGCAGGTCAGTAATAAAAAATATTTAAAAAATTTTTTCAATCGAGGGGCTTATTTTTTAGCTTGACTAAGTTGTTCTAATTGTTGTTTTTCTTTTTGGCTCAAAGAATTCATACCAGATTGATGAATTTTTTCGAGGAGTACATTGAGTGTTTCTTCGTCACTTTTTTTCGTAAAGGTTTTCACAGTAAATCGTTGATTTAAAGAATTTGATTTTTGACGAAGCACATAATTCTCATTGTTCCAGAAATAGTTCGATAATTTGGCATATTGATGAGC
>JAGNOY010000058.1:0-7497 GCA_017989935.1 Chitinophagaceae bacterium | reverse complement strand
GTAATTCTGATAAAATGCATGATCACAAAGAGCACAGAAATAGTGACCATAATTTTTATGGTATCTCTTTTCGAAAGACTTAAGAACATAGTGGAGGAGATTTTGCTATTCATATTAGTAGAAATGAGTCCGATTGTTTTTATTCCAAATTTTTAAAATGATAAAGGCAAACAGCATACCACCTAAATGTGCAAAATGTGCAATGTTATCGTCTGCAGCATTGCTGATACCTGCATACAATTCAAATAAGGCATATAACCCAACTAAGTATTTTGCCTTGATAGGGAAAGGGATAAACAAAAGCATGAGCTCCGTATTGGGAAATAAATAGCCGAAAGCAAATAAAATACCAAATACAGCCCCCGAAGCACCTACGGTAGGTTCGTTAATCAAGGAATTATACCATTGATGCAAGCCTACTGAAGCGGCATTGCTAAAATCGCTACTCATCGGATTGTTTGCCCAATCTGCTTTGAATTTTAAAAATCCAGGATTATTGATGCTATTTTGAGTCAGTAAAGAGGCAAACTCTTTATAAGTGGGATTATGATCGAAGGCTGCAATAGCAGATTTAAGTACATGAAACTCATAAGATATGACGCCGAGATGCAGTAAAGAAGCACCTAATCCGCAAACAATATAAAAGATTAAAAAACGCTTGGAGCCAAGAAAGTTTTCTATGATGGTACCAAACATCCAAAGAGAAAACATGTTGGAGAATAAGTGCATGGTATTGCCATGCATGAACATATGTGTTACAAATTGCCAAACCTTGAAGTTGGGTGATTCCCAATAATATAACCCGAATATAGAGTAAAGATCGATTTGTAAATTCGGTAACATTTTGGTTGCCAAAAAAAACAAGCCATTGATGATAAGCAAATTTTTGACAACTGGGGGTAAAGAGTCCATGCCTCTAGAGCGAAATTCCATGGAGCAAAAATAGGACTTGTGCTTGATATTAATGGAGGTATCCATGATTGACCTTATGAAGTTTCTTATACTTCATATGCAAATTCAGTTGACCTCAAATAAAATGAAATCATGTAGAAGTTAATTTAAGAAACGAAGGCTTACGGTTTTACGGCTGCTGCGTGAGGGATAGTAGCGAAAAGCCCACAGCGAAATGCAATGTAGCGAGGACTTGTAGCGGATAGCCCGCCCCTTGTTTCGTTCTTAAAAACGAAACAAGGGGCACGCCCAAGCCACAATAAAATATTTACTGAAAAACTTTAATTTGAACTTAATGAAGGCAAACGGAGCCACCAAGCTTGTTTTTTATAACATTTCTTTAAGGGTGATCTGACTTCAAAATATTATATTTGCGCCCATTGCATGAAAAAATATTTATTTCTCTTCCTCAGTTGTGTGGTGCTACTTGGTGCTTGCAAAAATAATTTTGAGAAGATTCTGAAAAGTAAGGATTACACGTATAAGTTACAAAAAGCTGATGAGTACTACGATAAAAAGCAGTATACCAAAGCCAATACCTTGTATGAAGAGCTGTTAACGGTATATAAGGGGACTAAGAATTTTGAGGCTATCTATTATAAGTATGCTTTTTCATTTTACTACGATAAGAACTATTTAGCAGCCTCGTATCATTTTAAAAATTTTGCAGATTTGTTTCCTAAGTCGCCTAAAGCAGAGGAATGTGAGTATTTGAATAGCCTTTGTTTAAATAAATTATCGCCTGAATATACCTTAGATCAGTCGAATACGATTAAGTCCATTGGAGAGTTGCAAGCCTTTGTGAATACGCATCCAGAATCGAAAAGGGTAAAGGATGCCAATAAATTGATAGATGAATCGAGGGCCAAACTAGAGGTGAAAGATCAATATGGCGCTGAGCTTTATTATAAAATTGGAGAATACAAGGCGGCTGTTGTTGCTTTTGAACAGATCTTGCGAAAATATCCTGACTCGAAAAGTGCAGATTACTATCAATTGATGATTGTAAAATCGAGTTATAAGTACGCCCAGCTTAGTATTCCTGAAAAACAAGAAGAAAGATATAACCGAGCCATAGCAGATTATAAGGACTTTTTGTCGAAATACCCAAAAAGCCAATATAGAAGTGAGGTTGAGAAAATAAATTCATTATCTTTGCAATCCTTAAAAAAACTAAGTAAGTTATGACACAGGTAAAAAAATTATTGATTAATACAACGAATCCTACCATTGAAGCAAGAGATTTGCAACTTTTGCAAGACAAAACTGGTAATATTTATGAGTCAATTTCGATCATAGCTAAGCGTTCTAATCAAATTAATACCCGTATTAAAGACGAATTACATAGAAAATTAGAGGAGTTTGGAAGTTTGAATGACAATTTAGAAGAAATCAACGAGAATAAAGAGCAAATTGAAATTTCTCGATTTTATGAAAGAATGGCAAATCCAGCGATCCAGGCTACACATGAACTTTTGAATGATAAAATTTATCACAGAAGAAAAGAAGATTAATTCTTCGCCTTAATCTAACCTACTAACCCTTTTTTTATTTATGGAAGTACTAGACCTTCCACTTACACTCAATCTTGGGATTGAAGTTTCTGACCTAAGCCAATATTTATTAAAGTTGGGATATACAAGGCTTGTTTGCAATCATCTAGGTTCAATACATGCTTCAGCTTCTTATACTTTGGCTGAAACTACTGCAGGGTATTTGTTAAATAAAAAGTTTGCAGATATTGCTGATGGTACTATTCCTTTACTTAGATCATCTAAAATTAAGTATCATAGAGTGTCGAATGAAGATTTGTACTCGACTGCCAAATTTAAAGGGATTACAGTGAAGCAAATTAGTCAGGAGCTTGAAGACAAGAAAAAAGTGTTGTTTTCAATTGAAGTTCGATTATATACAAGTAACCATGAATTAGTATTTACCGGAGAATATACTTGGTTTGTTACGCTAAAATCATAAATTACTGTTTAGTTATCGGAATTCATGTAATTGGTTTAGGTAAAAGTTGCATCTTTGTAAACCATGAAAGGTAAAAAAATTCTCATAGGCATTACAGGCAGTATTGCAGCATATAAGATTCCTTCTTTAGTGAGGTTGTTTGTAAAGGCAGGCGCAGAAGTTAAAGTTGTGATGACGCCCGCTTCGGCCGAATTTGTTTCTCCAGTAGTATTGGCTACCCTATCAAAAAATAATGTTGGTTTGCAATTAACCAATGATCATGCTTGGGAAAACCATGTGATGCTTGGTCGTTGGGCAGATCTTATGCTTATTGCACCTGCATCCATGAATAGTTTGTCGAAAATGGCTCAGGGACTTTGTGATAATTTGTTGATGTCTGTGTATTTTTCTGCGACTTGTCCAATCATGATTGCACCGGCTATGGATGAAGACATGTGGCATCATGCAGCGAATACGAAAAATTTAAACACCTTGAAATCTTTTGGGCATCATATATTAAATGCTGAACATGGAGAATTAGCGAGTGGGTTAATTGGCATGGGCAGAATGATGGAGCCTGAATCTATATTTTCGTCAGTAGCCCTTTTTTTTGATCAAAGAAAACAACTGAGTGAAAAAAAAGCATTAGTTACAGCAGGGCCTACATACGAAAACTTAGATCCTGTGCGTTTTATTGGAAATTATAGTACAGGAAAAATGGGCGTAGCCATTGCAATAGAATTAGCATCGCGTGGTTGTGAAGTAGAGTTGGTGCTTGGTCCAAGTACTATTCAAATCACCAACCCCTTGATACATGTTACCCGTGTAAGATCGGCTGCCCAAATGTATGAAGCTTGTGTAAGTTGTTTTGATCAAATGGATTTTGGCATCATGTCTGCAGCTGTAGCTGATTATACGCCTGTTGAAGTGTCCGATTCAAAAATTAAGAAAAAAGAGGGTGAATTTAATATCAGCTTGACTAAAACAAAGGATATACTCAAAGAGCTAGGCAGTTTAAAAAAGGAGAGTCAGGTATTGATTGGTTTTGCGCTAGAAAACAGAGATGAAAAAGCCTATGCTTTAAAAAAATTAGTGGAGAAAAATGCCGATGCTATAGTGATGAATTCATTGAATGATGAAGGAGCAGGATTTGGAAAGGATACAAATAAAATAACTATTTTTTGTAAAAACGGCTCAGAAACAAACTACACGATAAAATCTAAACAAGAAGTAGCCATTGATATTGTTGACAAACTAATTGAATTAATGCCATGAAGATAAAACTCCTCATTTTTTTACTCTTGGGATGCCATGCAACAGCACAAAGTCAAGAGTTATTTTGCAAGGCTAATGTGATTGCAGATCAGATACAAGGTGTAGATGGAAAAGTATTTAAAACTTTAGAGCAAGGGGTGGCAGATTTTATGAATAAAAGGAAATGGGGCAATGATGCTTTTGATACTAAAGAAAAAATTGAATGTGTAATCAATATTGTCATCTCCAAATCAATTGAGGGCACAGAAGGTGGATTTATTGGCCGTATTTCTGTTCAGGCCAACAGACCAGTTTATAATACCAATTACAATTCTCCGCTGATTAATTTTACCGACAAGGATTTAGCCTTCAAGTATATTCAGTTTCAAAATTTAGAATTTAGTGATACCAGAATTGCAGGAAATGATCCATTAGAATCTAACCTAACTGCGGTGTTAGCCTATTATGCATACATGATTTTGGGATTAGATTATGATAGTTTTTCGCCTAAAGGTGGCACGGAATTTTTCAATAAAGCATTGAATATCGCAAATAATGCACCAGAACATAAAACCATTGTAGGTTGGAAAGGTTCGGAAAGTCAACGAAATAGGTTTTGGTTTATCGATCAAATTTTGAATGCAAGATTTATTGGATTTAGGGATGTTTTTTATAAATATCATAGATTAGGATTAGATGTGTTAAGCACCAATCCTGAAGAAGCTAGGCTTTCAATTAATGGGCTTTTTCCTGTTTTACAACAAATCAATGCTGATAATCCTTCAACCATGTTGATGCAAGTTTTTTTTAATACCAAAAGCGACGAAATTCAAGGTTTTATGTCTAATGCAAGTATGGCTGATAAACAAAAACTGATACCAATTCTTTCATCACTAGATATTGCCAACGCGGGTAAATATGCAGAATTGATGAAGCCATAAAGTTTTTAAACATGATCAAACGGCTATCCATATTTTTCATATTGCTGACTCTTGTAGGTAAGTTCACGGCTTGTTCAAATGAAGATAAAATATTGACACTACCGGAATTGAGCCAAGTTTTACTTGATTTACATCTTGCCGAGGCTTATGCACAGCATCTCCCAAAAGATTCCCTTCAAAGAGACTTAAAAAATGTTGATAGCTTAAATGTTTGGGATGCTTCTATTTTAAAAAAACACCATGTGACTGAGAAGAGGTTTTCAGTTAGTATGGAATGGTATAAGAGTCATCCAGAATTGCTAGACTCGGCTTATCAGAAAATGCTAAGTGAGCTTACCATTATGGCTGCTAAAGTTGATAAGTGATTATTATATAAAATCGACAGAATAGTTTTGGGGCATTGCTTCATTAATGATAAATTCGCAATAATTTTAAAAATCATGGGTAAATTAAAAGAACAATTTCACGGAATTGCCTTAGAACAAGCAGAAGCAATTAAAACATTAATCAAAGAGCAAGGAGATACAGTGGTAGACACAGTCACGTTGGCTCAAGTCTATCAAGGAATGAGAGGCATTATTGGTTTGGTAACAGAAACTTCTTTGCTTGATGCCAATGAAGGAATTCGCTTCAGGGGTTATTCCATTCCCGAATTAGTAGAAAAATTACCACACGCAGAAGGCGGATCTCAACCTTTGCCAGAGGGACTTTTTCATTTAATGCTAATCGGAGAAATTCCTTCTGAAGACGAAGTTGATCATATTACTGCAGTACTTGCACGTCGCTCTCATGTACCTAATTATGTGTTTGATGCGATCGAGGCCTTACCTCAACATACTCATCCTATGACTCAATTTAGCATTGGCATTATGGCGCTTCAAACAGAATCGTTGTTTGCCAAAGCTTATAATGAAGGAATTAATAAAAAAGATTATTGGGATTATGTATATGAAGATTCAATGAATTTGTTAGCACGTCTACCAAGGATTGCTGCATACATATATCGCCGTAAATATAGAAATGGAGACCATATTCAGCCAAACGGCATGTTAGATTGGTCGGCCAATTTTGCCCATATGTTAGGTTTTGAAGATGAAGGTTTTCGTGAATTAATGAGACTATATTTAACCATTCATGCAGATCATGAAGGTGGAAATGTGAGCGCACATACCACTCATTTAGTTGGCTCTGCATTAAGTGATCCTTATTTGTCTTTTGCTGCTGGTATGAATGGTTTAGCAGGCCCTTTGCACGGATTAGCCAATCAAGAAGTAATACGATGGATAGAGGAAATGAATCAAGAATTAAATACAGACTTGCCTACTAAGGATCAAATTGCCGAGTATGTGAAAAAAACGCTGGCTAGCGGAAAAGTGGTGCCTGGTTATGGACATGCGGTATTAAGAAAAACTGATCCTCGTTTTATTGCACAAATGGAGTTTGGTAAAAAATATTGTGCTGAAGATAAATTAGTACGCACAGTTTGGAATGTTTATGAAGTTGTGCCACCTATCTTAGAAAGTTTAGGTAAAATTAAAAACCCTTGGCCAAATGTAGATGCACATTCAGGAGCGCTACTTAAACATTATGGACTTATTGAAGAAGATTTCTATACAGTGATGTTTGGTGTGTCAAGAGCTTTGGGTGTTTTAGCAAGCTTATGTTGGGATCGTGTATATGGTTTCCCAATAGAAAGACCAAAATCTGTAACGACTGTGCAAATTAAGCAATGGCTCAATAAAGAAATTTCTTCTTTAGAGTAATGGATTAAAATAAAACTCAAGAGACTCATATGAAATAAGCCACCTAATTAAGGTGGCTTATACATATTAAACAACAAATAAAAACAACAAGTAAAGGATTATTTTTCGAACTGCATCACAACTTCTTCAGTTTGATTGGATACAATAACTGCATATTTTCCTGCAGCAAATGAATTGGTAGGTAAGGCAATTACTTTAGCCTCACTATTACAATCAGTAGTTTTTGTATATAGTACTTTTCCATAATTATCAACTAACTGAATTTGATAGTTTTGATCGTATGCTGAACTGATAAATAAATTGGTATATAACTTAGAATTATTTTTATACAAACGAATATTCTTAGACAATGAATTATCAAAACTTGGTTTCTCATCTTTCTTAAACCATTTTTCAAGATAATTCCATAAAGAAAAATCTCGAAGGGTGTTTTTATTTAATTTCATAAAATAATGTTTTGTACATGTGTAAAGTCAGATACCAACTACTTTCAAATCCTATGCCACCTATTTCAAAAATAAATGCTTATCCGTAAAAGTGCACCACTGCGTAAACTCAATATGCAGTTACACTTGATTTTTGTGTCAAAATTATTAATAAATGAAATTGACACAGTTTTTAAAGCATTATGACAC
>JAGNOY010000411.1 GCA_017989935.1 Chitinophagaceae bacterium | reverse complement strand
GTAGCTTCAATATTCATATTCAAATTCAGATAAGTTGGCTTTTTATTTTTCTTATCTAATTCATTTTGCGCTCGTCCTATTTCTGCGAATCGAATATAATCATAACTTGAGGCATCACCAGTTGAATTAATCGGCAAATGAAAAGTAGATCCCTTTAATGGTTTTGCAGTTATATCAACAAATACATCATTTAATTCGCCACTCACTTTGGCTTTTATTTTCGCTGGTACATAACCATAAAATAATTCATTGTCGTATTCTACGGTATTCAAACAAAGCAAATCGTCAGAAGACACAGAAAAATTCAAAAAGAAATCAGAGAAATTGTTATGAGAAATATAGCCTTTCACCAATCCAGAATAATTTCCATTTCTTTCATCTTTAAGCACCAAATCATTCATTTCAATTCGCTGATTATTGAAATTAAATTTAGCCTCATCAATAAAGTAACTTGTTCCTAAAAAAAGCACCTTCAAACTTGCTTGCTTCAAATCAATTCGACCACGAATTTCAGGATTCGCTAAGGCCCCATTAATAGATACTTTGCCTGAAGCACTACCTTTGATATTTTGAATATACTCAGATAAAAACTGATTCACAAAACCAATGCTTAAATCATTTATTTCTGTATTCAGATGTATACTACTGTCTTTTGCATTAATAGTTCCTTCAATAAATCCTGTATTCTGATCTCGCTGAATACTAGTTTGCTTGTCTACCCATAATACTTTGCTTTCAATATCATACTTGATTTTTGCTTTCACAAGACCAACAGTATCCTGATTGACTCTTAGATAGTCATTGGTATAAATATCAGCTTCCAACACGGGATGGTTAACAAAATCACGCAATCTTGCCTGTCCATTCACATGACCAATATAACTTGGACCTGTTTTATCAATCATGCTAGAAATATTTTCAAGATCAATATTCTCTAAGGTAAATACCAAATCATCTGTGGCTTCATTCTGTGTATTGATGGCAATACGTTGAGGACCGGTTTCAATTAAAAAATCCTTTACATAAATTCGTTTGCCAAAAATCAAATCGCCATTACTACTAAAATTCCATGCAATATCATTTAACAAAATGGCAGAAGGTAAAACCTTTACATACAAATTGCTATTCGAAGCAGTGGCCCTGCACGACAAGGTTGCATCACCAAGTATACTATTAATACTTTGGGTATTTATAGTTAATGAGGCTGTATCATTTGCCATGACAGTATTAATCTGAAATGAAGGAATGATGACTTCATCTTTATAAGACAATGCCTTACTTGTTGTGTTTAAGTCGAAACTACTAAAATCTCCAGCACCTACAATAAACATACTATCTACAAAAATCTGTTGATAGCCAATTTTAGGAAAGGATGCGTCCAATGCAAAACTCTGAGTTTGGGTATTTAATTTTCCATTGAGCACTGTCTGACTAATTCCATGCAAATCAGGCATAAATAAATGCACAATAGAATCTACTTCCTTGATTTGTGCATCAAAAACAAAAGCTTGATCAGCAAATTTTGCAGGTTTCTTAATATATTGAGGCAAGTAGTAAGATAAATAAAGTTGAAAGGCATCTGCCAATAAAGAAATATTAAACTTCCCTTTTAAATTAGCATCTGCCAATGAACTTTTTAAGGTAAGTATTTTTTCGCCCTGCATTAAATTCGACTCCAATAAGATTCGGTCAACGTAAATTGTTCTTTGTTTGCTCTCTAACATGACGTTTTTCAAATCAGCACTGCCCAAAAAATTATCTATATTATCGCCCGTGAAATTCAAAGTTGCATAACCCGAACCTATCATGGGTTCTTTGGTTAATCCTATACTTTGAAGATCTAATTTTATAAACCTTGAAGTGAAATTATAGCTTGGTTGCTTTCCACTTAAATCTAACTTTCCTTTAAAATTCAACGCCAATTTAGGATCTTGTGAAACAAAAATGCCATCAAACATTTTTCTAGAAACTAAACCATTGATGGTAATATCCTTGTAATTTTTTCCGTCTAAATCAAAACTAGAAACTACTGCATTTACTTTAGCATCTAAACTATTCAAATCAAAACCTTTGCCTTCCAAATCACCTCTAATACTTACTTTGCCTAAAGTAGACTGCTTGATCAACTTTCCGATATCAAATTGCGCTGCATCAATAGTCCCTTTATAGGTTGCTATTTTAGGCCTAAAATCCATATGTAAATTCAAATCTGCATTCCCCAATGTGGTAGCCAAATAACCTTTTGCATTAAAATTATCAATGCTTCCAGTATATTGTCCTTTATAGTTTATTCTCTCTAACTTCTTCCAATCTATGCCATCTACTTTTGTTTGTGGTATCAGCTTATTTAAATCATTTCCACTTGTCAATAATTGATCTGTTTGGATATTAAAAGTCGTATTGTCTATGTCTGGTAATCCTATCACCTCTGCATTTCCTTTAAAGGAAGATTTAGACGCCACTATATTTAAGCCTTCGCCTTTCATATTATCAACAGTCCCATCCATCTTACCCGATAA
>JAGNOY010000410.1 GCA_017989935.1 Chitinophagaceae bacterium | reverse complement strand
GAGTTTGAGGTGTTGTATTTTCAGTTGGTGTGTTGGTTGAAGGTGCTATTGGTGCAGGCGCTGGCGTTTTAAATCCAACAAGTTCTACATCAAAAAGCAAGATCGAATTAGCTGGAATGCCTTTTGGATTTGCACCACCACCTGGTCTTGACTGAGCGCCATAGGCCATTGGTGAAGGAATATAAAGTGTAGCTTTAGAACCTGTTTTAAGTAAGGCAACACCTTCATCCCAACCTTTAATCACTTGACCTTTACCTAATTGAAATTGAAAAGGTTGCACGTGATTAAAAGCGCTATCAACATTACTATCAAATTTAGTACCATCAATTAATGTTCCAGTATAATTCATAGTAACTGAATCTCCTACTTTTGGTTGTTCTCCTGTTCCTTCTTGTTTAATGGTATAATAAAGACCAGAACTTGTTTTTGTTGGTTGGATATTATTTTTTGTAAAATAAGCCTGCAATTCTTTTTCTTCTTTTGCTAAAATTTTTGCAGATTCCTTTTTCTGTTTCGCCAGTTGATCTTGAATTTGTTTGTTAAATGCAGCTTGTTGTTCTTTTTGCATTTGATCCTTCGTTTTTATTGAAACCAACTTAACGAAGTATTGAACTTTGTCGCCTTTTTTAATAAAATCAGGCATCTTATTTTTTGTGCTTTTAAACAAAGCATCAGCATCAACTAAACATACAAGACTATCGCCAGGTGTCATCAACATAATAGCTTCTATTAAATCGCCTTTAAAGTTTGGTTTGTTTACACTAAACTCTGCAGGCTTACCCTTATTGGCTTGCGAAGTGCTATAAAGCATTCGATTATTACAGGCCGATTGCATATTGACTTTAATTAAATCACCTTCTTGCGGTCGGGGTGATGTTGGTTTATCAATAATGAATGCATATTCCAAACCAGAATTTAATTTTTTATATGAAATGGGTTTGGCCACTGGCATTGGCTTTGGGGCGTTTAATGCAGGTTGCGGATTTAGTTGCACCTTCGGGGCCGTGGTTGGCTTTTGCGCTACTAGCTGTAACGAAAATAAACAGCTAATCACCACTAGACTAGTTCTTTGTAACATTGTTTTAATTGATTTTCGATTTGTGATAAAGCGTTATTGTAGGTTTCAATTGTATCTGTTAATGATTGATTAGATCGTCCGCCTGCAGCATTTGCATGTCCTCCTCCGTTAAAATAAGTTCTTGCAAACTCATTCACATCGAAACGTCCTTTGCTTCTGAATGACATTCTAATTTCGTGGTCTCTTTCGCTGATAAAGGTAGAAAAAATTATATCTTTTATACTTAAAGGGAAGTTAACAATTCCTTCGGTATCTCCAGTTTTAAGTTGAAACCGATTCATATCCTCTTTATTAATTGGTATGATAGCAGCATGAAGATCGGCATGTATGATCATTTTTTCAGATAAGACATATCCTAAAAACCGAAGTCTGTTTTCTTCATAGGTATCAAAAATTGCCTGATGAATGGGGGTTGTATCCAATCCCTTATGCATAAAATCTGCTACCATTAGATGTACACCAGCTGTGGTGCATGAAAATTTAAATGAACCAGTATCTGTCATGGCACCGGCATACAAACATTTTGCGATATCGGTTGTGATCAGCATATTATCATCATTCAAATTAATAAAGTCGTATACCATTTCACAAGTACTACTTTTATTAGGTAAACTCAATCCAAATTCAAAATCAGGATCAGGAAATAAGTGATGATCGATGAGCACGGTTGTTCCTACAAATGCCGACAGTGCTGGACCAAGCGCATGGGTTCGTGAATATTGATTATAATCTAAACTAAACAAAACGGTTGAATCATCTAAAATTTTTTCAACCTCAGTTTTACTGTCTTCATATATTAAAACTGATGAAGATTGCGGCATCCACATTAAAAAATCGGGAATTGAATTTGGCGAAATAACTTGACATGCATGACCTTTACTTTGAAGGTAATGACATAAACCCAATGAAGATCCAAGCGCATCTGCATCAGGATTATGATGATGTGTAATTGCGATCTTTTGTGGAGTTGCCAATATGTCGACTAATTCAGTCAGATTTTTCATAAGAGGTGCAAAAATGAAGGATTATTCCCTAAAATCAAAATAAAATAAGTCGGGGTTCAAAATC
Source organism: Chitinophagaceae bacterium (assembly GCA_017989935.1). Classification (GTDB taxonomy): domain Bacteria; phylum Bacteroidota; class Bacteroidia; order Chitinophagales; family Chitinophagaceae; genus OLB11. Next base: position 378 of record JAGNOY010000410.1, on the reverse strand, counting down.
TATCGAATAGGTTGGTTTAAGATTTCTATTCTTTCTTTTCAGCTAAGAAGTCGCCATCAATAATAAATAATTTCACCCCAGATTTAGAAAATGATTTATGGGAACTCATTTCGTCGGAAACAATATACATATTCCCTTTATCCATCGTAATACATTCACCCGTTTCTAAATGAGTATCAAAGCTACCTTCAATACAATATACGATATGACCTTTTTGACACCAATGATCAGCTAGGTAACCAGCTGAGTATTCAACAATTCGTAAACGAAGTTCACCAAAAGACATAGTTTGCCAATACGAAGTTCCTGTTTCGCCAGGATGTTCTTCTTTTGGAATGTGATCACAATTTAAAAATTAAAATGGAATATTTTTCATAT
>JAGNOY010000057.1 GCA_017989935.1 Chitinophagaceae bacterium | reverse complement strand
CATCCATCTTGAATTTTGATAGCCGATTCGGAAGAGGAGTTGCAGTGAAAAGCGTGTGTGCCGCCCTAAAAAAATTCCCACACTTTATTGAACTACCACTTGGAATTTAATCAATTCGCTTAATCCTTGCCCCTAAACTTTGTAACCTGGTATCAATATTTTGATAGCCGCGATCAATTTGTTCAATATTCTGAATTACACTTTTTCCTTGGGCCGAAAGTGCTGCTATGAGCAAAGCCAATCCAGCCCGAATATCTGGAGAAGACATGGTATTTCCCCTTAATGGAAATTGTTTGTCCAAACCAACAACCACCGCTCTATGAGGATCGCATAAAACAATTTGAGCGCCCATATCAATTAGCTTATCGGTAAAAAACAACCTGCTTTCAAACATTTTTTGGTGAAAAAGCACTGTGCCTTTAGATTGGGTGGCAACCACTAATGCTATACTTAACAAATCGGGTGTAAAACCTGGCCAAGGGTGGTCATAGATAGTAAGAATATCGCCTCCTATAAACCTTCTGATTTTATAATGCTCTTGGGCAGGTATATGAATATTGTCTTTCACAATTTCCATGTCAATACCTAGTCGGGAAAAAGTATCCGGAATGCAACCTAAGTATTTCACATTGCAATCTTTTATTAATAAGTCACCACCAGTCATGGCCGCCATACCAATAAAAGAGCCTACTTCAATCATGTCGGCTAAAATTTTATGATCGCAACCCTTTAGACTTTCAGCTTCCACCCCAGTAATAGTGAGCAAATTAGACCCAATGCCACTAATTCTTGCACCCATACGATTGAGCATTCTACATAATTGCTGTAAATAGGGTTCACAGGCTGCATTATATAATCTTGTTTTCCCCTTGGCCACCACAGCAGCCATCAATATATTGGCTGTTCCTGTCACAGATGGTTCATCTAACAGCATATAGGTACCAATGAGTTGATCTGTAGTGAGGGTAAACAAATTCTCTTCCTCATTAAAATGATAATTTGCACCTAACTTCTCAAACCCTAAAATATGTGTATCTAATCTTCTTCGACCAATTTTATCTCCACCGGGCTGTGGAATATAAGCTTTCTTAAAACGCGCCAACATAGGTCCTGCCAACATCACAGCACCGCGAAGCTTGCCGGATTTCTTCTTAAATTCTGGACTGATTAGGTATTCAAGATCTACATTTTTTGCTTGAAAACTATACTCATTTGGCGTATGCCTTTCAACTTCAACGCCTAAATCCTTTAATAGTTCTATCAACATTCTTACATCAAGAATATCTGGAATATTACTGATTCGGATTTTTTCGGGGCTCATCAACGTAGCTGCAATTACTTGCAATGCCTCATTTTTGGCTCCTTGCGGAGTAACTTCTCCTTGAAGTGGAACACCACCATAAATTTCGAAACTATTCATAGCCCCGCTAAAGTAAACAATCCAAACGATGCTTACATTTGATTGTTGTTATTTTTTTTCTTAAATCGATTGAATTTATTGTTTTTATTCGAATTCGAACCTTGAGGAGGTTGAATATTTGTACGATGATTCGAATTTCCGTTACGACCATTTCTATGATTAAAGGCCCTTTTGAATGGCTTTGGCATAACCGGATTAATAGTCACTCCATCAACCCCATCAACAAAATCATTAAATCTTGAGCCAGGCTCATACAATAATTTACCCTTACTCATGGCAAACAGTTCATCTTTTACCATGTCGTCATGCACATTTTCTTCATGCCAATTAGAATAAGCCACCTTCATACAATTTGCCAATACCTGAATATAACCACTTTTCTTTTCTTCATCATCTTCAATCATGGCTTTTTCAAACAAATCTTCGAATTTTTTTCCGAAATGATTCCATCTGATTTTTTGCTTTGGATAAGCTAATGGTTCAGGTTTTTTCTCCTTCAGAGCCTGGGTTGGAATAGGATACGGAGAATCTACATCCAATTGATAATTAGAAATTAAAAACAAATGATCCCATAGCTTATGCTGATAGTCTTCAATGGCCTTTAATTGAGGACTCAAAATTGCCATCACCTCAATAATGGCTTCAGCATTTTTTTGCCGCACTGAACGATCTTCAATTCCCATGGCGTATTTCACCATTTCATGAATACTCCTTCCATATTCCTTAATGGACATTAATTCTCTAGCTGTATTATATTGCATAATTTGTATAAAGTAAACTTACTTGAGGGAGGTTTAATCACATGAGTGATTTTGCATACATGCCCTGATTTTCCCTACTTGACTCTAATTTTAGTGTGACAAAGATAATAGAAATCGTTTCATTTCCCATTTTTAGTACAGTTTTTAATTCAGATTCAACATTTCCAATAAAGAAATCTTTTGGGCGGCACACACGCTTTTCACTCCAACGCCGCATCCGAATCGGCTACCATCATTCTAGCAGGATCATTCTTTGTAAAGCCTCTCGGAATGCGGGGTTTCCGTTGCAATCGTTGCCGCAATACACCAACATTTGTATTTCAATGCGACAAAACACTTATAAAACTTATACTTTTTGACTATCAGCTACTATTATTTTAACTCGTATTTTTTTAATTTTTCCATGCTTCAAACTACCTTTGCACGATGCAATTATTCCAATCGGAGAGTAAAAACAACTGGGAAGAAATCTTAGCTATCCTACATCAATCTGATATTCATATTTTTGGGCACCAAATTCCTGTGAATATTATTACCTTAGCTGCACCTGTGATGCTTTTGTGTGTACTTTTAGAATACATCATAAGCCACAAAAAAAACCTTGGACTCTATTCTACAAAAGGGCTCATTGGATCTGTGGGAGTAGGACTAGGTTATTTAGTTGCCACAGCCATCGTAAACATGATTACTTTCAAAATTGTTTGGGCCTGTTATTTCTATTTAGCCCCGATCGTTTTACCTTACACTTGGTGGTCATTTATTCTTTGTTTTTTTGTGTACGATTTTGCTAGATACTGGGCGCATCGAATTGCACATGAACAACGATTTTGGTGGGCATCCCATGTCACTCACCACTCTTCAGATCATTATAATCTCACAGTTTCTTTTAGGCTTTGTTGGGTTGATCAAATAAAGTTAATATTCTTTATACCAGTAATTGCCCTTGGATTTGACCCTATGATGTTTTTTATTGTACATCAAATTGGTATCTTATACCAGTTTTGGCAACATACAGATTTAATTCCGCCTCTTCCTAAATTCATAGAATCAATTTTCGTTACCCCAACAAACCACAAGGTTCATCACGGTAAAAATCCTAGTTATATTGATGTCAATTATGGATCTATGTTTATCTTCTGGGACAAGCTTTTTGGTACCTATAAAGCACCTGGAGAAAAACCAGATTGGGGAATCACACAACCTTTAAGCTCTACAACCAATCCATTTTATTTGGTATTTCATGAATATGTAGATTGGATAAGAGACTTATTTCATGCCAAATCTTTCAAGGATAGGTGGAAAGCCACTTTTGGAAGACCTGGCGATTATAAAGGCGTTAAAAAATGGTAAGGTTATAATAAAATCTGTTTCTCTTCCATGATTTTTCTGAGGTTAAGTAAACCATAGCGCATTCTTCCTAAAGCGGTATTGATGCTCACCTCTGTCATGTCTGCAATTTCCTTGAAACTCAAGTCTCCAAAAAGTCTTAGTACTATAACTTCTCTTTGCTCGTAAGGAATCAAATCCAACATTTTTCTAACCCTACTATGTGACTGCATTTCAATAATGCCTTCTTCTGCATTTTGATGACCAAAATTTAAAATTGAAAAAACATCTTGTCCGTCAGGTAAGCTTATTTTTGGCATTTTTTTACAAGTGCGCAAATAATCAATAGCCAAGTTTCTTGTAATTCTTAAAGCCCAAGGCAAAAACTTACCAGCATCATTATACTTACCACTACGAATAGATTGTATAATTTTAATACTTGCTTCTTGAAAAATATCTTCAGCAATATACCTGTCTTTCACTAATAAATAGGCTGAAGTAAAAAATTTTGATTTATAGCGTTGAAGAAATTCAGCAATAGCTGATTCATTGCTCTTTTTAACGAATTCTAATAAATTCTCTTCTGAAAGGTTTTTGTAAGTACACATACGATTCTGCTTGATTTTGATGAACAAAAATTAAAAGTAGAAGTATGCAGTATAGGCTTTAACGCGTTTTGTGATGAATTTTAGTTCCTGTCTAATATTAATACTTGCAGTATTTGAGTTTTAACGAAAGGAATTGCCAATTATTGTACAATCCTTAACATTTTTTATTAGAAGTCTAAAAGTAGAGTTGCGTCTATAGAAAAATCTTGATTTGAAAGTGAAGATATGAATTAATTTCGATTTACCAAAAATTCGAATGGTCTAAAATCAGATGCTAGCATTTTTTTGGTTAAGCTATTCGAAGGCTTATTAATTCTTTTTGTATACAAATTCACCAATTCTGTTGAATCTTCTGCCTTTTGTACAATTCTTACTTCATCAAGAATATAAAGAATTTTCTTGGCAGTAGTAGGTGATTGTTCAACTGGTGTTTTTAAATTTTTCTTGTTAAATAGTATCTCACTGTTGCTATGTCCCATTTTCGTAGTGTTTTAGACTAATAGAAAGACAAACATTGTGCCAAAAGATAAATTTGATAAAAAATAGGTAAAATAATTTATCGCACCAGACGATATTGCAAGTCAAAAAACAAACTTCGCGCAGGAAACAATTGCATTCCAGAGGCACTTGTATGAGCATTCCCCTGGTTATCAACCACTCCATTTAAGGAGGTATTTTGCAAATTCAACAAATTTTTTACACCAGCTTGAACCTGTAGCGCATTTTTAAAAAAGCTTCTTTGTATTGAGACATTTGCGATATGAATTGGATTAGTAAATAAATACTGATCATCAATCATTCTTACAACTTGTTTACTATTGAATTTGTAATTAAAATTCAATGTACTACGTATATAATTTATATTGTACACAACACCCAATGCGTATTCAAAAACATTGTGTTGAGGTAAGGTACTTGATTTTTCTACATAAGTAAATCCTATCCCTTGCTGAATATTCAAATTTTTAAAAACCATACTCCCCTTTAGATTTAGTATCCAATTCTGATAATGTTCAATATTTTCATACCTTCTTAAAACCCCATGTCCATTATAAACCGCTAAAGTAATCAAGTTATCGATTCGATTATGGTAAGCATTCGCGCTTAACAATCCAGAGAATAATTTAGTGTTATATCTTCTTTCAAGGCTTGTTTCATAATGATCACCAGTTTCTGGCTTCAAATCAGGATTTCCAATAATGGTATGATTTTGATCTATAAACTGCAAATACTTTTCTTTAAGCGTGGGCGCTCTAAATCCTCTGGCATAGGAAGCTCTCAATTGAGTACTTGAATCAATTGCATACTTCCCATGAATAGCTGGAGTCCATGCCGGATTATATTGATTTGCATAGGTTACACGCACTGAAGGCTGGATACTTAGTTTCTTACAATCATACAAACTAGATACAAATAAGCCTAAATCTTTATACTCCTTTACAGTTTCTGCTAATTTAAAGCTTTTTCCTACCTCTTGTGTAAATTCATATCCGCCCAATAGCTGAAAATGCCTAAACCTAGTTGTTGAATAAGTTCCTCTTAAGTTTATATTATTAAAACGTGATGTATCTTGATCCCCAACACTTAATGTTGGATATTGCTCTAAGGAAACCAAATCTTTTCTAAACCTATTTTTAATACGATAATACACGCTATAGCTATTAACCAAAGAAAATTGATCTGTAGTGTTTATTCGAATATTCGTACTCAATGCATTCATTAATCTTTGGGTTGTATAATATTCATCAAAGGCATAACCTTCAAATGAATTGACTATAGGAATACCTTTATTGGTAATTTTTTCATGCACATACGAAGTATAATAGTTCAAATTCCATTTTTTTGCTTGAAAAGTATATTGCAAATCAGCAGTATACTGTGTCTTTGGTTTCCAAATTTGATAACGATCTAAAGAATCCTTCGGAGTCCAGCCTTGAAAAAAATTTCTAGCTACAGAAAGCTGTATGCCATGCTGCTTTTGGCTATAATTCAAATTACCCGAAAAGTTATATTTGCCAATACTTTCTAAGTAGGTTCTTGCCCCCACAGTAAATCCTTTTTTGGGTTGTTGAGAAATTAAATTGATCACACCACCTAAAGCATTAGATCCATACATGACACTCATAGGGCCTTGTATCATCTCCACCTTTTTAATATTTGCCAAATTGATTTGACTCACATCTACATTCCCATTTTCTCTGCCGTTTACAGGAATACCATTCACAAGAATTTTTACATTCTGCCCGCCTATTCCACCCATACTCACAGAAGAACCTAATATATTATCATTTGCAATAAATTGACCGATTTCATAATTTAAAATATCAGACAAGGACACTCCTCCTCTTTGCTGAATTTGGGAAGCGGAAATCGAATTGACTTTGTAAATCGAATTTTTGGCAAGCACAGGTATCGCTTGACCAGTAACTACCACTTCAGAAATTTTCGTTTGACTGCTTTCTAAGGCAACTTGATATTCAACATCTCCACTTCTCTGTTTCACATCTTGCTCATTTAAGCTAATTTTCTTAGCTTCAAAGCCAACAAGTTTAAAAATCAATTCACAGGGAAAATGAACATCTTGGATTATTGCTTTCCCTTTAATATTTGTTACATATGGCACTGAAGGCGCATCCTTGGCTATATATGAAATCAATACGCCATCTAAACCTTGCTTATTTTGCTCGTCAATTACATGCACATAAAGCGACGTTGCTTGAACTTGCAACGAAGCGAACAACAACAATATATAGATGGCGTATCTTATCATTCAGATTTTTCTTCAACTATTTGTTGATAGAAATTTTAGATTTAATTTGAATATTTTTTCCTGTTACTGAAAGTAAATAATTTCCTGAAGGGAACGAAGCTGAAGGAACTACAAAAGCATTGAGCCCTTGATGCACAGCTAATTTAGCACGTAATAAAACTTTACCTTGAATATCAGTAACTGTCATCATCGCATCTGCTTCTTGCTTGGCATCAAGTACCATATTAATTTTATCAGATGCAGGTACAGGGAAAATACTATACTGATTAACAAGTGCATTTGGATCTGACACAATAGTAGGCGCTAAGGTTCTTTTACTAAAATAGGTCATTCCAGAACCAGGGCCGTTTATGCCACTAAATCCTGTAAACATCAACTGATAAATCGTGCCCGACTTCCCTTTGATAAAATACGAATTCGAATCTTCAACAAAATAAGTAAATGTGGCTAAATCAAATGTTTTCCAATTAAACCCGATGGTAGAAATGTTAGAATTCATCATTGGTAAATAAGTCGACTGATTCGCAAAGGCTGTATCTACATCCACTACACTAGCTTGTGCAATTCTTACACCTGCACTTCCATTTGTATTTGCCAAGACTCCTAACACATTATTAAATGGATTTTGTCCACTAGTCGGGTTATTGGTTGTATATCTCGTAAATAAAAGATCCCAACTTGCAATATCTGGCTCACGATTAGTATCAGACAAGGTGGCTAAATCATAATAAGCAAATAATCTACTTGCAAAACCAGGTTGCTTACTAATCGTATCCGTTACTGAGGTATTATTCACAATATCTCCTACAGAAATTCTCCAATTCATAGGGGCTGCATCCAACTCATTGATAAAAACTTTGTAAAACACATTATTAGCCTTTACAATAAAAATCGAATCTCCCTTTATTTTATGTGTTGTTTGATCGTAGGTTCCCCAACCATAATTAAAAATATCAGAACTTGGAATCGCATTCAACGCCCCTTGATACCAACCTTGATCATTATTAAAACACAATGAAGCTGCTGCTGTATCAGCCAATGTCACACTACCCCATTGTGAAGAATCTTTATGGATATTATACACTTTTACAAAAGAAGTCCCTGCATTGTGATTCGCCCAAATGGCTGCACTATCAGCAATACTTAACGAAAAGGCCAAATGCCAATTCTTATTATTTTCAGTCCTCACAGTGCCATTTTCCATGTTATAAAACACATCATTCACAGATCCCACGCCCATAGAAATTGAATCATTCACCCAATTTTGTGCCTGTACCCCCAAGCCAATCAACATGGCCATCATAAAAGTAATTTTACGCTTCATTTTTTAGTTAATTATTTAAAGGCAAAAGTACTTTTGTATAGCCTGACAATGGGCAACAAAAACAAAAAATGACAATTGCATGACAATTTAATAAATTCAATAAAATAAAGCCTTTCAGAGAAATTTTATAACCTATAACTATAAAAAATCAAAGCCTTTTTTGTACTTAAACAAAGTCCCTTACTCAAACTTTCAATTCCTTCCTTGATAATTCTTTTTTGACCATTTTTTAGTTCGAAAACCTATTTTTGCCCACACATGAAAAAAGCTTTAGACCAAATCAACCTGATTGATGGCGACACCCTTTTGCTAGATAAGCCTCTAGGGTGGACTTCCTTTGCCTTGGTGCATCAAATTAAAAAATGGACTAAAGCCAAAACCGGACATGCAGGTACCCTAGACCCTTTGGCTAGCGGCTTGATGATTTTATGCACAGGCAAACAAACTAAATCACTCACAGGCCTAACTGGACTTCAAAAAGAATATACCGGCATTATTGAACTAGGCGCTACAACCCCCACCTATGATTTAGAAAGTGAACCCCAAGATTTTAAACCGACCTCCGGCATAGACAATACGCTTATCGAAGAAACAATTCGTCAATTTACAGGAGATATTTTGCAAAAACCGCCTGTTCATGCTGCTATTAAGCAAGACGGCAAACCCATTTACCTTGCAGCTCGTAAAGGAGAAACCGTTGAATTAGTTGCCAAACCAAAGACAGTTTTTTATTTTGATATAGAGCAACGAATAGATGATGAACTTCATTTTCGTATTGCCTGCAGCAGTGGCACCTATATTCGTTCCTTAGCCCATGATTTAGGTCAGACTCTTGGTTGTGGCGCTTATTTAAAAGCACTTAGACGAACTAAAATTGGGGATTTTCGCATCGAAGATAGTTACACTGTCGATGAAATGGCTGATTTCTTTGGATCGAGAATTCAGGCAAGAATTATAAAACCTTACCACGAAAGAATCGAACCATCCATAGACCAAAACCAACTAAAAAAATAGAACTATTTTTAATTAATTTCGCAGCGTGCAAAAATCTCCCCTTCTTC
>JAGNOY010000056.1 GCA_017989935.1 Chitinophagaceae bacterium | reverse complement strand
GTAGCTCAAGCAGCAAAAGGCATCGTATTTATAGATGAAATAGATAAGGTGGGCAGAAAAAGTGATAACACTTCCATTACCAGAGATGTGAGTGGTGAAGGGGTGCAGCAAGCTTTATTGAAATTGTTAGAAGGTGCAGAGGTGTTAGTTCCGCCTCAAGGAGGAAGAAAGCATCCCGATCAGAAAATGGTAAAAATTAACACACAAAATATTTTATTTATTTGTGGAGGGGCATTTGAGGGTATCGATAAAATGATTGCTCGAAGAATTCAAACTTCTTCCATAGGTTTTAAAAGCAACCAAGATTTAGATCATTTAGATAAAAACAATTTGATTCAGTATGTGAATTCACAAGATTTACGTAGTTATGGATTGATTCCTGAATTGTTGGGTCGTTTGCCTGTTGTCACTTTCTTGAAATCATTAGATGCTGAGGCTTTGCGCCGAATTTTAACCGAGCCCAAAAATGCGTTAGTCAAACAATATATAGCCTTGTTTGCTATCGAAGGCACTCAATTGGTGATAGAAGATGAGGCCTTAGATTATGTGGTCGAAAAAGCCATCGAGTTTAAATTAGGTGGTCGTGGACTTCGTTCTATTTGCGAATTATTAATGACAGATGCCATGTATGAAATTCCGGGCAAGGGTCTGAAGAAATTAGTGATCACAAAAGAGTATGCGAAAGACAAAATCGAAAAGTCGAAGTATGCCTATTTAAAGGTTGCCTAGAAGTTTCATTTTTTGGGCGGCACACAGGCTTTTCGCTGCAAGTCCTTTTCCAATCGGCTATCATGTGTTGAGTAAAATTATTTTTTCGTGAAGCCTCTTGGAATGCGGGCTTTTCGCTGCAATCCTTGCCGCAATACAAGTGAATATATTCAAATTCAACAACGATTTTTTTTCAAAATCACTTCAATATTCATCAGGCGACTTCTAACATAATCTTCTCTGACGATAGGAAGAGTCTCAAACGACTCATGCGGCAGGAATTATTTCTTGAGGCATGATTTCAGTCCTCGAAGAGTCTCTACCTCAGGACACTCCTATGTTTGTTTTTAATATTACACCATGAGACATATATCGGAGAATTAAAGTATCATTCGTGTTTAAAAATCATTCGATTTTCATTAAATGGATCAACTTATGATCAAAATGTTGTTCAACTTCGATATAGCTTGGCGGAAACAAATCTGCTTGCGAAAAAAAAGTAGCCAGTTTAGTGCCGATTGGTTTTTTATCAAGTTCACGATATAAATACGCATGATATTTTCTATACAAACTCGATTTAAATATAAGTTCGCGGTCGAGTTTTTCGGCATCATCTTGTTGTTCGTAGAATGCATTAAAAAAGTAAAAATGATCGTAAGTGGCAAGTTCATGTTGCAATATGTCGCCATGAATCATATGTACATTATTGACAGATAATTTGTGTTGAATTTCAGAAGCAGCATCAACCAAATCTTTTCTAATTTCGATACCAAAAAAATGTTGTTGTTTGTGCATCATAGCCGCCGGAATGCAAAATTTTCCGATGCCACTGCCTATATCTAAAATTTTTTCGCCTGCTTGTGTAGCTAAGAAATGACTGGCTCTTCGAGTGACTTCCAATGGGGTGAAATGAATTTGATCATTTTGTCGAAATTCTTTAGGATAAAGTTCCAGAAACAATTTATCAGAAGACAAGAAATTGGGTAGCATATTGTTCAATACTACTTTATTTTTTAATTCTTGGATCAACCCAACTGTAAAGCAGATCTACAAATATATTGATAAAGATAAATATCAAGGCAGAGAATAATACCGAGCCCATCACTACGGGGAAGTCAAATTTATTCAAAGCATCTACAGTAATTTTGCCAATGCCTTTCCATCCAAAAATATATTCGATAAAAAACGAACCTGCGAGCAATTCTGCAAACCAACCAGAAATCGAGGTGATTACAGGGTTTAAGGCATTTCTAAGTGCATGACGCCAAACTACTTGTTTTTTGGATAGTCCTTTGGCATAGGCTGTACGGATAAAATCTTGGTTTAACACATCAAGCATAGAGCTTCGAGTAATTTGTACTATGATGGCAATGGGCCTGATTGATAAAGTAAGCACAGGTAAGATGAGACTTTTGAGCATTAGGTGTTTGCCTGTAAATGGATCATAATCCCACATTGGTGATACTATGCTCAGTCCAGTATAATCATGCAATAAAAATCCAAATACATAGGCGATTAAAATACCTGCAAAAAATGAGGGGGCTGAAATGCCTAGAACACTAGCAAAAATTGCGGATGTGTCGACCCATGTATGTTGTTTTAAGGCGGCTAATGTACCTAAAAAAATACCTAATATGCTTGCGAATAAAATAGATAAACTCGCTAAAATTAATGTGCCAGGAAAGGCATCAAGTAACATAGCACTTACATCTTTTTTAGTTTGGTAGGAGCGTCTAAGGTAAGGTGTTTTAAGCACGATATTTTCATGTTGATTCAGGCTGAATAAAGCAGTGTATTGATATTTTTCTTGTTCATCTTTTTGGTGCAAACCAATGGGTGAAAGGTCATTCAGATATAAAGCAAATTGAATGGGTAGGGGTTTGTCTAGGTAAAGTTCTTTTCTGATATTGGCGATTGATTTAGGGTCGCTTCGTTGTCCCATGGTTAGTCTAGCAGGGTCAGCAGGTAGTAAAACAAAAAATAGCACAAATACGATGCTTACTACGCCAATTAATACGAAGAAGCTGTTGATTATTTTTTTTAATAGGAATTTAAACACCTTGTTTGATTAATTGATGAAGCGCCTGTTCAATATCATGTTTTTTCTTGTCTGCTAATTTTTTAGGATCTTGTTGATCAAGTTGTGCACTCAGTTGAGAGATAAACTTTGATTGCTGATCAAAATATTTACAAACCTTGCATATAAAAAGATGAAAGCTAAGGGCTATTTTTTGTTTGATGGATAATTTTTCAAATTCAGCCATCACTGAAAGTTTAGTGGCTTCTTTGCAGTTTATCATCCATGAAGTTAAAGAAGAATTTGTTGTGTCGAATTGATTCATGCATGAAGTTTTTGTTGGAGGCAATCTCTTAATTGCAATTTAGCACGATGAACGATTACCCAAAGGTTTGACGATGAAATGTTAAATGTCTTACAAAGTGCTTCTGACTTTTCTTGGTCTATCAATTTAAGTTTTAGAATTTGATTCCACATTTCAGGCAATTTTTCGAAACAAATGAGTAGAATATTTGCAAGTTCTTTTTGCTGCAATTGATTATGAGGGTCTAGCTTCAGGTCTGCTGGGATTGTGTTTTCTTTCCAATGACCATCTTCTTGTTCGAAAAAAAAGTTTTCATTGCTATCTCTTTGCAAATCGAATGTTTTTGATAGGCTAGCCTTTTTGCGATAATAATCGATTATTTTATTTTTTAAAATACTTACAAGCCAAGTTTTTTCGCTTGCTTCACCTTTGTAAAGCGCTTTGCTTTTGTAAGCTGATAAAAAGGTTTCTTGGACTAAATCTTCTGCTTGCTCAACATCGTTAATCCGGTATAATGCATGATTAAAAAGATAATCGCTATAATTGACAACCCATTTTTCAGGTTGAAGAAGATTTGACATATGTTTCAAAAATAAGACTTTAGTCCTAATTATAATAGTATCTTAAATGAATTATTCCTGAACTGCAGATGTGTCTGTTTGTGTGCTGATATTGGCAAATAGGGGTGTTGTATTTTCCTTCGTATCAAGTTTTAGTTGTTGTAAATTAGGATAATCTGCATAGGACCACTTTCCTAGTATAGTGCCTTTTTTAATAAGCATCATAGCTGGATTTGCTCTCATCGCAGTTTTACAGGCCGTTCCATCAATTGTAAAGAAAGTGATATCAAGTTTATATTTTTCTTTAAATGCTTGGGTATCTTGATCACCTGAGGCACTGGCGGCAATAATAGGGATATTTGCTTTTTTACAATCTTCAATAAGTTTACCTAAGGCTTCGATATTAGATGTATTGGCCTCATGGATATCTTTAATAAATAAAATAAATACATGGCCTGGATAGTTCAAAATAGTTTGGGTTTGGTCTATTCCGCTATAGTCATTTAAACTAAAATCTTTGATGCCAGGCAAGTTTTGTGCCTCTTTAATTATTTTAGTATAAGTGGTATCGTAAGTCCAGGTACTATCTTGCCAAGGGTAGTTGGTTAAATCAAATTCTTTCTTCACACCATCTTTTTTATACACCAAAGTTGTTTTAAGTTCTTCTGGAACATAGTCTGGACCTGGAGTCATTTCTTTTAAGATATTGTTACCTACTTTGTAAGCTAAACAATCCTTTACAGGTAAATGTTTTAGCACGTACCATTGTACAAATAAACTTGCAATGAAAGTTGCAATCATGATAAATCCTGCAATTTTATTTGAAAATGCTTGAACAACTTTTTTGCGGAAGAAAACTAAAACAAGCAAAAGCACTAATAAAATTAAATCCTTCATAAAAGATTCATTGGCTTGTAATTTAATACAATCGCCAAAGCATCCACATTCTTTGATATTGCCGCTGAATAAGGCATAGGCAGTTAAAAATGTAAAAAAGATTGTTAGCAATAAGATTAAATATGAAAACAATTTAAAACGATATCCTATGATTAAGGCAATCCCAGCAACGATTTCGAACATAATCATCGTGACAGAAAATATCAAGGCATAATGACTTAACCAAAGCATTAAGCCTGGCATAAAATGTTCTTTATTTGCCCATACTTCAAAAAACTCTTCCATTTTGTAAGCTAAACCACTTGGATCATTTGCTTTGATCAAGCCTGAAAAAATAAACAGTAAACCAACAAAAACTCGAATGGCAAGTAATACATAGTGAAGGCCTTTATTTTCTTTCATAATAGATGGGTTTATTTTTTGATTTAAGTATGTGTCCTAGGCTTGTTTTAATTAACGAAGAGAACAACTTTAGTTTTTAGGTGTTCAAATATAACAAGTGAGCCATGTATAGACCAAATTATTTGTCACTTTGACTCTTTGTTTACATTCGTCACAAAGTTAAGCCCGTGGATAAGATGTGAGCTACTTCAATAAAAATTTAGCATCATACCTAGGCATAGTCATCATTATTTTATTTCTTTGTCCCGCAATGAAAAAAATTATCATCGCCATCGATGGTTTCTCTTCAACTGGAAAAAGCACCTTAGCTAGGCAATTAGCTTATAAGTTGAATTATACTTATATCGATAGTGGGGCTATGTATCGAGCGATTACCTTGTTTTTTTTAGATCACCACATAGATTTAGATCATACAGATCAGGTTGTTCAGGCGCTTGAAAAAATCACTTTAAGCTTTGATCAAAACAAAATCGTGTTGAATGGAGAGATGGTGGATGAGCAAGTTCGCAGCATGGCGATTTCTAATTTGGTTAGTGAAGTGTCGGCTGTGAAAGAAGTAAGGCGTTTTGCTGTGCTCCAACAACAAAAAATGGGAATAGACAAAGGCCTAGTCATGGATGGTAGGGATATAGGCACCACAGTGTTTCCTAAGGCAGAATTAAAAATCTATTTATCTGCCAATGAAGAAATCAGAACTAAAAGACGTTTTGAAGAAATGAAGTTAAAGAACGACAGAATCACCATGGATGAGGTCGCAGAAAACTTAAAACATCGCGATCTGATTGATTCTACTAGGGAAGTAAGTCCGTTAAGAAAAGCAAAGGATGCCTTGGTATTAGACAATTCTAAGTTGACTATGGAAGATCAATTAGAAATTGCTTATCAATGGGCTTTAGATCATGGGGCTCAGTCAGTTTGAAATTCTGCAATAAGATCTTCAATACTTTTATCAGTTTGAATAAGTGAGATTAATCGTTTAATGACATGTTCCACAATGGCATCAGGACAAGATGCGCCTGAAGTTATTAGTATATTTAGTGGACGTTTTTTGGGTAAGTAGTCTTTAATTAGGGTTGTTTGTTGTTGATGCAAATCAAAATGGTTGATTTCAGCTGCAGAAATCAAATTATGTTCATTTTCGATAAAATAAGTGGGCAATTTTTTTTCACATAATTCAACAAGATGTGAAGTGTTGGAACTATTGTAACCACCTACTACAATAGCGAAGTCAGCTTCTGTATTTAATTGTTCTCGAACAGCAGTTTGATTATCATTTGTTGCATAACACAAGGTGTCTCTAGTGTCGGCAAAATGATCAGTAATATGTTGCTCGTTAAGTTGATAATACTGGATTATTACTTGTTTCAAGAAATCAGAAATTTCTTGTGTATCACTCGCTAACATGGTGGTTTGATTGACAACACCAATTCGATTGAAATCTTTTTCAGGATCAAATCCTATAGAATATTGGCCCTTGAATTCTTCAAAAAAATCTTTTGGAGAGGCTTGTTTCCGAATGTATTTTTCTAATTTTTTGGCTTCTTGTAAATCTTTAACAACCACCGAAGGGGATGTATGGCTACTATGGGAAAAGGTAGCTCGAGTTTCTTCATGGCCAGGTTTTCCATGAATGATAATGCTGTAGCCTTTTTTGCCTATTTGTTCAGATCGATTCCAAACTTTTTCTACAAATGGACAAGTTGTATTATAGGTGAGAGGATTAATTCCAATGGCTTTTAATTTTTCCTCTGTTTCAAGTGTAGTGCCAAATGCAGGTATAATAACAATATCTTCACGGCTTAAATCGTCCCATTGCATAAGCATATTGCCTTGGGTATCCATTACAAATCCAACACCATTTTTTTGTAAATCTGCATTTACTTGTGGATTGTGAATCATTTCACTCAAGAGGAAAATTCTTTTGCCAGGGTTTTCGTCAACTGTTTTAAAGGCAATTTCTATGGCATTTTCAACGCCATAACAAAACCCAAAATGCCTAGCTAAATAAATTTTAGCTTGACCAAAATCAAGGCAAGTTGGGTTAAAATCTTTCTTTAAACGGTCATTTATTTTCCTTTGATGTTTTATGGCACTAATGAGTGGGCTTCGATAAAATTCAGGAATTTCAAAGGTTTTCATCTTTTCTTTTTACTACTTTGACGCAAATGTAGATAAGTTATAGGCTATTAAATGCCAAATAAGGTATAATAATTTACATTTTAAGTACCTTCGCAATCCAATTAATTATACAATAAGCATGAAAAAAATACTACTAGGAATTATTTTGCTCCAATCTTTGAATGCAATGACTCAAGATGTCAGAGTGCAAGCCGGTTCGGGATACAGGACCCATGTTGAAGTAAAATATTTAGGTTTTTATTTACCAGAGTCAGATGATGTGAATTTGGTGCCCAACTATCAAAGTTTGATTTCTAAAAATGAATCAGAAAATCAAGAGGCTTTAGAGAAACTTAAGGAAGAAAAAATGTTACTCAAAAAGAAATTTATCGCTGAGAATCCTGATTTGCAAAGTAGCGATAAAAAGACAAGAGCTAGCTTCGAACCAGTTTTGGTAGTAGGCTATAATGCCCTTGGAAACTCTGGCACTCCTTCAGATAATACAATTGCTGTAAATAAAAATAATCAACTTGTGGCTGTTGTGAATAGTAGTTTGCGTTATTATAATGCTTCCACTGGTGTTGCATTACAAGGCGTGATTGGCTTACAGAATTTTTTCTCCACCCCACAAAATACGCCTTTATTAAGCAATAATTTATGTGATCCTAAAGTAATTTTTGATCCACAAACAGAGAAGTTCATTTTATTTGCGCAAACATGTGAAGGGAATTCATCAACCTCTCAAATTTTATTAGCCTTTTCTAAAACTGCAGATCCTACTCAAGGATGGTATTTTTATGCTTTCTCAGGCAATCAGTCTGCTGCTATTGGACAAAATGGTTGGTTTGATTATCCAAAAATTGGGGTATCTGCACATGATGTGTTTGTTACAGGGAATATTTTCAGTGATAATTTTAATTATATCGAATCTGTTATTTTTCAAATTGATAAAACTAAGTGTTTTGCAGGTAGTAGTTTAGGGTCTGGAGATGCCAGCATCTTTTCTGGCATTTCAAATTCTCCATTCACCATGGTGCCTATGACCAACGGACAAACAGGTTCATACGGAAATTCAATGTATTTGGTATCCACTGGACAAACATTTTCTGGTTCTAGATTACAAGTGTATGAAATCAATGATGTCGTACAAAATAACCCTCAAATTTCCACTCAATTAGTTTCTATACCAAGCGCAGGAAGTCCTGCCAATGCTGTTCAAAAAGGTTCAAGCGTAGAACTCAATACGGGTGATAATCGTGGTCAGGATGGATTTTACTTAAATGGAAGAATACACTATGTGTTTCATTCAGATGTAGGTAATGGTTATGCTGGCGTAAATTATTCAAGATTGAAGCGAGAAAATTCTTCTTGGGTTTTAGAGAATAATCAAACTATCAAAGCTACAGGTAAAGATTATACTTATCCTACAATTGCATCTATGGGGTGGAATGGCAATGATAATTCAGCTATTATACAGTTTAACTATGCTTCAAACACTGATTATCCAGGTATGAAAGCAGTATTTATGAATGAAAATGCAGTGGCTTCTGCACCCATTGAAATCAAAACAGGTTTAGGGTATGCAGATGTCATTTCTCAAGGTGGTGAAACTCGTTGGGGTGATTATTGTGGTATGTCTAGAGTTCAAAATGCAACTACACCAACAGCTTGGTGTTTTGGTGCCTTTGGTGCTACAAATCATACTTGGACTAATCACTTTGCAAAAATTTCTACTACAGCATGGCCTGTAGGTACAACCCAAGTAGAAGCGCCAAAAACAGAAATTACCGTTTATCCTAATCCGGTGGTTGAAGATATTTTTTATATGAATTTAGATGTGCAGTTAGCCGGAACCTTAGAAGTAAATTTACTTGATTTGAATGGACGTAATATCAGAAGAATTTATAAGCAAGATGTAAATGCTGGACCGGGTAAATTTTCTTTTAATAAGGCTGGTTTAGCGGCAGGAACTTATATTATTGAAGTGAGTGTGAATCAAAAATCAATACAGCATGAGAAAATTGTGGTGGCTAAGTAGTTTCTTTCTTATAATTTGTAGTTTAGTCATTTGTGTTCAATCAGATGCTGCAGTAAAAAAGAAACGTAAAAAGAAGTCAAAAACTAGTAAACAAGTTCAGACTAAAGATTCAATAGGCATTGTCAGAGCGCCTGGTGTTCAAAATCAACACAGCTATGATTCCTTGAAAACTGAAAAAATGAAGCAAAAGAAGAGTTTTTCTGTCTTAGTGGTTTCATTTATTAGCACAGGAGGTGGTATCGATCAAGAAGCAAAT
>JAGNOY010000409.1 GCA_017989935.1 Chitinophagaceae bacterium | reverse complement strand
ACCTCATTTAACACAACTCAAAAAGTTACTCTAGTTACCCCATGTGAATTAAAAGTACCTGGTGTTGAAGTGAGTCCTATTGCTCAATTCTCTGGTAAGGTACAAGAAGAAGGTGATGAATTAAGTTGGGTGATTAGTGCCGATAATGAAAATAGTGTTTATAATCTGTATCAATCCAATGATGGAGTTAATTATCAGTTTATAAGCAAAATAGATTCCAAAGCTACATCCATGAGTGCAGAAAAAAATAGCTATAGCTATATGAACACACTTGCCTCACAAAATAGAAACTATTATAAACTTGAACAAGTTTCAAAAAATAATGGCGCCATCATGAATAGTAAAATTGTCATTCTTGAGCGTAGAGGATTAGATGCGTCTTTTCAAGTATATCCAAATCCTACGAGTGATGTTATTAATGTAAGTATCAATGCGCAAAAAGCTAATTTGTATAAGATAATTATTTCAGATATGAATGGCAGACAGTTAAAGCAAATCGAAGCACATGGTGATGCAGGCATGAATACAATTAATATAGATATCGCTGATTATGCAGCAGGATTATATTCACTTCAATTATTTGAGAACAATAAAAAAGTGTACGATCAACAAGTAAATAAAATTAAATAGAGTTTAATTTTATGGTGCTTTTAAAAGTTAGCTAAGAAAATTTGGGTCATCCCAAATTTTCTTATTTAAGGGCTGTCTCTAAAGAATAAAATGATCATAATATTTTATAATTATTCCTAGGAGCTACCCATATACCTTTTCTCATATACTCCTTCATCTCGTTTAATTTTCTTTTCCTAAGATTGACTTATATTTACAACTTCTAAAAATTATCTATGGGATTGAATTTAACTAAATTAATTTTATTTGCAGCAGCAATTTGTCTTGGCTTATTTTCAAGTGAATACTTATCTGCTCAGCATGTAACTATTTCCATGAGTAATTGTGCTGTCATTTCTAATAGCGAAGTACAATTTGATGTGAATGTGTTAAATGATGGAACAGTGCCTTTGAAATTTAATTCAATGGTTTTAAGGTTCGAACATTCAGCAGGCATATATACAGCACCTACCACTTTTTCATGGGGTATGGTAGCTGGTTCTCAACAAGCATCTTGGCCTCAAAATGCTGGGTTTAACTTTCCAGGAAATTTGGCTACCATGTTATGGGGTTATACAGTCTCTAATAGGCAGTGTTCAAAATCAGTATCATCACCCACTTTTTTTACCAACGCCAATGCCCCAAGTTTGCCCATTGGAACGAATGTCAAAATTGGAAGATTTTATTTAAAGACTACGAATGGTCATTTTACCATGAATAATTTATTGAGCCTCACTTGGGCATCCACAGCAGGCTTGGTTGTTTGGGCTGGCACAAGTACTATCACAAGTAGTTTGAATACTAATACAACACGAAGTTTAATTACCCCCTGTTCATTTTTTATCCCTTATCCTTTGCCAGTCAGTCTAAAAGAGTTTAGTGGCAAACAAGTTGGTGAAACTGATCAATTAAATTGGGTAAGCGCTAAGGAAGAGAATACCGCTTATTATAATTTGCAGTATAGCACCGATGCTACAAACTTTACAACGATAGCTAAAGTAAATAGCTTGGCGCAAACTGGCTCATCGACTGTTGATTTAGCATATCAATATGTGTATGAGCATCCTGTAGTGGGGCATAATTATTATCGACTTGAAGAAGTAGATTTGGATGGTCAGCCTCATTTAATTTCTAAGGTGCTTGATATTGAGCATATGCCTCTGCAACATGAAGTAAGTATTTTTCCAAATCCTGCAGATAAGTTAGTGCATGTAAATTTTTATGCTGAAAAAGAAAGTCGCGGCATGATACAATTGAAAGATTTGAATGGGAGAAAGCTCAAAGAAATTAGTTTTACTTCGAATGCTGGCTTAAATAGTATTGAAGTAGATCTTGACGAGATAGCTTCGGGCATGTATGTGCTACAGTTATTTAATCAATCGCGTTTGCTACAAAATGTGAGTTTGCTGAAAGAGAAGAAGTAGAAATTTTCGGGCAGGGATTGTCGCGGAAATCCCCGAGGCCGCTCTGGGGCGAGGGATTGGAGCAAAAGCCCAGTTTTGAGGCAAAGTAAATAGGTTGTTTTAGCTGTGAATATGATTGCCGAAAAAGCCCGCCCAAAAAACTAAAAAGCAATATCGAATTTGTCGGCTTTTTTAGCGTTACAAGTGTTACACATTGGTTGCAAATTTTCGATGATATTAAGGCCACCTTTACTTTTTGGAATGATATGGTCTATGGTCATCAATTCAAATTCGTGTGTATACAAATCGATATGAAAACCGCCGTCAGTGTTTCTAGCTTTGATGAGATAAATGCCTTCTTTATGACAATCTTCTTTTACACACCTAGTGCCATGCACATGAAAAACACGTAAACGTCGATGTGAAGCAAAACGTGTGTGCAGGAGGTCTAAATCTAACAACTCAACGAAGGTGAAATTATGTCCTAGTTTTTCAGGTATTTTCATGGTTTTACAAATTCAAAACAAATATCTTTTAAAAATCATTTAATT
>JAGNOY010000408.1 GCA_017989935.1 Chitinophagaceae bacterium | reverse complement strand
AGATATTGAATTTCAGTACCGATTTCTTGGTCCCACAGTCTTTTTTGTTTGTCAAAAAGTGTTTTGGCGAAACTAATTTGTTGATCAATTTGCGCGATCCCTTTATCAACAGTTTCTGAACGCAGTGTGGCAACTACCTGACCTTTATTGACATATTGACCTGGTCTGACTAAGATTGAACTAATGATGCCCGGCATTTCAGGAATTGCATTTACAACCTCGTCTAAGTCAACCTTTCCTTGCACATCAATATAATTGTTGAATACTGTCGGAGACATGGCTGTAACTTCTACATTTACTTTTCGCACACTATCTTTCTTAGGGTTATTATTTTCTAAGGTGGCAATTTGTGCTTGAATTTCCTTTTGTTTTGATTTCAAAGCTGCAAGTTCTGCTGCGGGATTTTTTTCTCCACCACAAGCTGTTATAAAAGTTGTAAGGAGAATGTAAGATCCTATTTGAATATATTTTTGCATATACTACGATTGTTTTGTTCTGTAATTATTTTAATAAACCCAATGATTTTTGAAAATCTATTTTTGCTACGATTGCTTCGTATAATGAATTGAAGTAATTGGTTTGTGCATCTTTTAAAGCGGTTTCAGCTTGGATAATTTCAATATTTGACCCAATCCCTTCTTTATATTTTTTTTGTGCAATTTGGTATACCTTATCTGCAAGGGCTATGTTTTTTTCTTGATTTTCTAAAGAAATTAAACTATTCTTTAATTGCGTTCTTGCGTTACTACTTTCTAAATCTACTGCCTGCTTAAACGCTTCCATATCGTTATCATTTTTTTGCATGCTAATTTTTGCCTGATTCATTTTTGCATGTCGTGTATTACCATCATAAATTGGAACACTTGCACTTAATACAAAGGCGCCTGTTGGGAAATAAGAATAAGTAAATAAATCTTTGAATGATTGAGTTTGTGTTGCATAGCTGCCAGAAACAACGGCCGCTACAGAGGGTAGATATCCCTTTTGGTATCTTTCATAGTCGTAGCCATTTAGTTTTTTAATTGTTTTTAATTGATTCATTTCAACACGATTGTTATAATCAATTAAGCGATCTATTTCTAAGTCTTTTTTTACTATGTCCAAACTTAATTGATCTGTCAAACGAATATTTTCTTGTAACGGCATGCCCATTTGAAACTTTAATAATTGATAACTCAATTCAATCAGGTTGCCTATCTTCTGTTTTTCAATTTCTAAGTTATTACGTTGAACAGTTAGTCTATCGGCGTCAATTTTTTCAGCAAAACCTTCGTTAAATAGTTTGCGTGTTGTATTTTCAATCGTACTTAACATAGTGATATTTTCGTCTAGTAGCTTTACTCTTTGTTCGGCAATCACACAATTATAATAGGCCTTTGAAACTGATTCTTTTAATTCTGTTTCTGTTCTTCTAGTGTTTAATGCAGATAAATCTTCTAAGCTTTTGCGGGCTTTTAAGGCAACGAATACACCCGCATCAAACAAGATTTGCGAAGCCTGAACGCCTCCTGTTAAATTTAAGGGCAACCCAAATTGTAACTCACTATATTTTGCTTTAGGTTTTTTTTGATATTCGAGGTAGGCTGCTGTGTCTATTTTAAAGAATGAAAGGCTTGAAGAAAAATCAAAGGCATTGGCATCTGCTCGTTGTTTGGGTAAAACAAAAAGATATTGAAATTGGCCAGTTGCCTTGACCTGTGGTCGAGCAATGCCAATAATTTCTCTGTTCTTTTCCATTTGCATTTGCTCATCTAAAATAGCCCCTTTTAGCTTAGGCTGATTTTTCATGGCATATTCAATACAATCACGTAAGGAATAATTTATTTTTTGTTGCGCTTGTGTTTGGTTAAACACGATGAAGGACAATAATATAAGGCTTAGTCTCATGTTCATTTCTTTGTGTTTGATTGTTTTTGTAAATTGGCAGTAATCAATTTATGGCCTTTGATAGTCGCAATTCCATATAAGTAATTGGCAAAAATTTGTGTATTGACTTTTACCATATCATACTTTTCTTGTGGGAAGATGTTGTTTTGGAAAACAATGAGTGAAGATTCCATTCTGAATCTTGTGATGACCTCTACATCCACATCATCTCTGTAATAACCTTCTTCGATTCCTTGCCTTAAATTATCTGAAATACATTGATATAAATAGCTTTCTTTATGTTTCTGCAAAAATTGATAGGCTTCAGGATAATGTCTTTGCAAATCCACATAGCAAACAAGGTTTAGGCCACGCATCATTCTTTCCATGATGGCTAATATCATAGTAATTTGTTCAATTGCATTTTTGGCTGTTAAAAATGCTTGTTCTGTCATACATTGATTGTCGAAAAGCATGTGTTTAACGCTTTCTAAAACTAGCTCTTCTTTGTCCTTAAACAATTCATAAAGGGTTTTTTTAGAAACCCCAATATTCTTAGCCAAGTCATCCATGGTTACACTTTTAAATCCGTACTGACGGAATTGTTCGTAAGCCCTGACTATAATTTGCTGTTTTTGGTCATTCACCGTGCAAAACTATGGAAACTTTTTACACTTCAAAAGTTTTTATAGATTATTTTT
>JAGNOY010000407.1 GCA_017989935.1 Chitinophagaceae bacterium | reverse complement strand
GCAGGCTTTCCTGGCGCAGTTACAATTGCAACTAACATGGCTGGTAGGGGAACTGATATCAAGCTAGGACCTGGTGTGAAAGAAGCAGGTGGGTTAGCAATTTTAGGTACGGAACGACATGAAAGTAGACGAGTAGACAGACAATTACGTGGTCGTGCTGGACGTCAAGGTGATCCAGGAAGTTCGATGTTTTTTGTGTCCTTAGAAGATGAACTCATGCGTTTGTTTGGTAGTGAAAAATTAAGTGGATGGATGGACAAACTTGGGCATAAAGATGGCGATGTGATTCAGCATAGCATGATTTCGAAATCCATCGAAAGAGCCCAGAAGAAAGTAGAAGAAAATAATTTCGGTGTTCGTAAGCGTTTACTTGAGTATGATGATGTGATGAATGCTCAACGTGAGGTAATTTACACAAGAAGACGTAATGCCTTATTTGGAGAAAGATTGGCCTTGGATTTAGACAATGCCTTTTATGATAGCTGTAATTTAATTGCTTCGATGTTTGATACGAACAGAGATTATGAAGCCTTTAAAATTGAAATATTAAGAGATTTCGCTTTTGAAACTTCCATCACTGAACAAGAATTTTCGAAAATGGAAGTCAATAAATTGACTGATACCATTTACTTGCAACTGAAAGAAGTGTATCGACACAAAATTGAATTTCTGTGCGAACAAACAGCACCAGTATTGCAAAATATCCTGCATGAAAATGGGGAGCGTATCGACAATATTGCAGTGCCATTCACCGATGGACATCGTGGGGTGCAAATTGTCACACCTTTACGTGCCAGTGTTGAATCTAATGGGCAAGCCTTGATTAATTCACTCGAAAGACAAATTACCCTGAGCTTAATTGACGAATCTTGGAAAAATCATCTACGCAAGATGGATGAAATGAAGCAGAGCGTGCAGTTGGCAAGTTTCGAACAAAAAGATCCTTTATTGATTTACAAATTTGAAGCGTTCAATTTGTTTAAAGAAATGATTGGCGAAACCAATAAGCATATTGTTTCATTCTTGATGCGCTGTGGTATTCCAATGCAGCAAGAGCAAGATATTCATCAAGCAGAGGTTGAAAAGACAGATATGAGTCGCTTACGTGCAAACAAAGAGGAAATTGATGAGGCTGGTCAGGACTATGCAGCTAATGAGCATGACATGCAACAAGCTCCACCGGTGAAGCAAGATCCTATTAAACGTCTCGAACCCAAAATAGGTCGTAACGATTTATGTCCTTGTGGAAGTGGTAAGAAGTTTAAACAGTGTCACGGAAAGTAAGATTGATATTTTTGGGCGTTCCCACGCCAGTAAGTTCGAATACATAGAGCATCATTGTGCATGGCGTGGTCGGGTTATCCGTTCCAATCTCCCGACGATTTTCTTAAGTATGTGAGGCAAAGTATTGAAGTTTCATTTTACAATTATATGTCGTCGGGAGTATTTCCACTACTACCCCTAACGCGAATTGCACTAAATTTTTTTATGAATCTTTGTCTAATGTCAATTCCAAGATAGATAAAAACCTATCTTTTATAGAAGTTTCAATTTGACCAACTTTTACAAAGTTTAATTTTGTGTAAAATTTTTCTACGTGAGGGTCCGATTCTAAAATTATTTTATTTATGCTGGTCTTTTTAATTCTAAATAATAAATCTTGTATGAGTAATCTACCTAAACCTTGTCCAATAAGTTTCGGTAGTACAAATAAATTATCAAGTTTAATTGTCCATATATCAAGTTGAATATAGGAATAGTAGGCAACAATTTCGTCCTCGATTACAAGTTTAAAGACTATATTGGTTTCAATATAATTTTTGGTAATTGTCAAACTTTCAGACCAATCATTCATTTGTTGATCTGAGTAACCCCAATAAGCTTTTGATTTTTTGGTTAAGGCGGTGAGGATTTCGCTATCTTCTGGGGTGGACTTTTTTACTGTCATTTTTATGAATTAAGTGAAATGATTCGGAGGGTCCCTGTCTAGCATCATAAGGTGAGGCAAATGCATCACGGGGGCATAAAAAAAGCTGATTAATGTAAAAATTAAAATTGCGGAGACGGCGAGATTCGAACTCGCGATACAGTTTCCCGTATACACACTTTCCAGGCGTGCTCCTTCAACCACTCGGACACGTCTCCAATTTTTTTATATCATAGAACTACTTCATTCAAGGCGAGTGCGAAAGTAATTCTTTTTTAGAATAAAAATACATGTGTCTAACTTCATTTAAGACCGAGATTCATGTATTTTTACTTTAATGAATTGTTTCAAAGAGATAGGGAAAATTGTTTCGATCAATGTCTCTAAGGGTGGTGTGCCTAAATTGCCGATAGCCATGGCTCAGGTAGGTAAATTAGGCATAGAAGGGGATAAACAAAAAGATAAAAGATATCATGGTGGTCCTGAAAAAGCCATTTGCTTGTTTTGTATCGAAGAAATTGTGTTGCTTCAAGAGGCTGGTCATCCGATTTTTGTAGGTTCGACAGGAGAAAATTTGACATTAAGCACAGCTCATTATGCATTGCTTCAACCAGGGGTTCAACTAAGCATTGGCCTGGAAGT
>JAGNOY010000055.1 GCA_017989935.1 Chitinophagaceae bacterium | reverse complement strand
ATATAGTACGTTGTGTGGTGTTGGTGCCGACTAGAGAATTGTGCGCACAAATTACCGAAGTATTCAAAGCCATTGGAAAATACACAGGACTTCAGGTTGCAGGCATTTTTGGTGGCGTAGAAGATAAGCAACAAGTGCATGCCCTTAAAAATGGTTTAGATATTTTAATTGCCACACCTGGTCGTATGTTTGATTTAAGAGCGCAAGGTTTTATAGATTTTAGTGAAACTGAATTCTTGGTTTTAGATGAAGCTGATCAAATGTTGGCCCTCGGTTTTTATAAAGATATACAAGACATAAAAAAACACTTGCCAAGAAAACATCAAACCTTATTTTTCTCTGCAACCATTAATGAAGACATCAAAGACCTTGCTTATTCTTTAGTGTACAAACCTATTCGTATTCAAATTTCGCCTAAAGATCCAGTATCTAAAAATGTAGAGCATGCCGTGGCTTATATCGACATGGATGATAAACGCTTCTTTTTGGAACGATTAATTCGAGAGCAACATGAAAAAAAAATACTTGTGTTTGTGCGTACAAAAGTCAGAGCCGAACGTGTAAGCAAAGCTATGGAGCGAGTGGGCATTGCCAACTTAGTGATGCATGGCGATAAAGAACAAGCTGAAAGAAGTGCTACGTTGAAAGCTTTTAGTCAGGGTGAGACGAGTGTATTAATTGCCACAGATATCAATGCCCGAGGAATTGATATCCCGAATATAGATTTAGTAGTGAATTATGATTTGCCAGATAATCCAGAAAATTATGTGCATCGTGTTGGTCGAACAGGACGAGGTATACGCAAAGGAGAAGCCATTACTTTTTGTGCTGAAGAAGAAAAAGAATTATTGATAGAAGTTGAAAAGCTTGTGACAAAACCGATTACTGTCATGACGATTCATAAAGGCGATTATCAATTAACGAAGGCCTTGTCTGATGCGGAATCAAATAATTGGCAAAAATTAATTCGTGAAGCTGAGGAACAAGACAAAGCTTGGCGTAAGAAAAATCCGGTGAAGAATAAGAAAAAGTAACTCAATAAAAAAGGCTTACTCTAGAGAATAAGCCTTTTTGTTTGAAGAATTAATTTACTACTTCATATCTTTTTTTAAGTCTTTACCGAAGTGCTTTCCTGCTGCGGCATAAGCTTCTTCAATTCTTTGACCCGTATCGTAATCATTGCCCCCGAAAGTACGTCCTGGCGATCTCATTACGGTATATTCTGCTATTTCCTTCTTACTTGAAGTTTCAATAATTTTTATTTGCAAATCAATTTCTGCATTTTTCTTGGTTACATAAATATTGTAGCCAGGTTCTGTTCTTGAGGTATTAATAATCATCGTATATTTTGCATCAGGATAATCGCCTAAAGCAAAAGGGGTATTCTTCATGAATAAGTCAATAAAATTTGGTTCAAACCTCGACTTGCGATCTCCTTTCCAAGACTCCTCCCAGCGATCGCCTTTGCCAGCTTCCTTTTCATTGCCCTCATCTTTTTTCTTCTTGATATAATCCGATTCTTTATCAAATTTTCCTACAGACATATTCTCGTAGGTAAACTTGACATTTACTTTCACTTCGCCACTTAAAGGGGAAGGATCTCCTGATAGTTTTTTAATTCGTTGTGCTTGTGTAGACATTATCGTCAATACACAAATTAGAAGGGCTAATACTTTTTTCATGCTAGTAAAATTTTTTGTGAAAATAATACTTAATATTTTTCAATATCAAGAGTTCGTGACTTTTTATCAAGAATTCACATAAAATTTTACCCACCATTTTATCTCTACTTATTTACTAATCAGAATCTTTAACTAGCATTACGAGTTCACTCAACTAACATATTCACGCAATTATCTACTAGTCAATATCGTATATCTATCTTCAAAAAATAATTTGTGCTGTATTTGCACCTTTGGGTTGTTATACTAAAGGAAAGGCTAGAAGTAAAATTGGATTTTGACTTGGCCTCTTCGGTGTTAATCAGATTCTAACTTAAATCTAAACAACAAATGAAAACATTACAAATTGGCTTGATGTTCATAATTATGGTATTTGGAGTTCAACAAACTAAAGCTCAAACAAGCTTGAACGCTGCAAACCATTCTGAAACTGTTGATGGGAAAGAGTATGCTTATACCATAGGCGAAATGGTGTTGGTGCAGACCATTCAACAATCTGGCTTAATTGTTACCCAAGGTTATTTTCAACCTTTCTCCTCAAATAAGGTGAGTCAGTCAGCCACACAGCAAGAATTTTTTACTGCTGTAAATGTTTATCCTAACCCTACCTCTCAACAACTTTGGATAGAACTTGTGGATGATCAATTTAACAAATTACAGTATACACTCACAGACATGAATGGCAAACAAATTTTCAAAGGTGATTGTACGCCCACATCAAAAAAAATAGGCTTGAACTTGAGTGATTTAAGTGTTGGCTTATACAATCTCACCGTTCAAGTGGATAAAACTTTAGCAACCTATACTATTCATAAAACAAATTAATCAATATCTGTTCACTTAAAACAATACAAATGAAACAAGTCAATTCAACAATTTCTCACATAGGTTTTATCCTATTGCTAAGCCTCATGGTTTTCAATACCTCCTTTGGGCAAGTACCTCAGAAGATGAATTATCAAGGCATTGCGCGAGATGAAAAGGGAAATCCCTTAAGCAAGCAACACCTTTCTTTAAAAATTTCTATTCTACCTACAGCAGATGCTACTTCGCCCGAGTACGAAGAAATTCAATCTGTAGAAACGAATGACTTTGGATTATATACCTTACAAATAGGTGGCGGTGAAAACATCACAGGTTCTATGAAAACGGTGAAATGGGAAACAGGCAATAAATATATTCATGTGTCCATTGATCCAACAGGCGGTACAAATTATATCGATATGGGTACAACGCAATTGCTTTCTGTGCCTTATGCCATGTATGCCGATCGTGCGGGTGAAGCCAAAGAATCAGCAGGCACTAAAACGCGTGCAACAAATAATTACATCGAAAAAACCAATGGCTCAGGCGTAACAAATTCTACTTCTTTACTTTATGATAATGGCGTAAGCATTGGTCTAGGAACAGCAGCCCCGGTTGCTGGTGCCAAAATTCACATCAACCAAACTTTAGGAAATTTTGAATTGATGCGCTTACAAAATGAAGACGGCAATGCTTATGGAAGATTCACCATGTACAATAACACAGTAGGAAATTACGCTACCTTTACAAAATATGGAAGCACTTATGCTGGTGGCTACGCGGGCATCACAACCTTGTTTCCTTATGCCAATTTATTAGCCTTTGGAAATAATGGTGGAGGATTTCTAATTTCTAATGGAGGCAATGTTGGTATCAGTATGTTGAAAGGTGGTACCAGCAAACTTAAATTCTTTGCTGATTTTAATACTGAATATGTAGGCATTGGCGGTGTAGCGACTCCAAGTGCTCAAGTGCACTTTAATAGCGCAGCTACTGGCGATACCTTAAAAATAACCAACGCAACAACAGGACATTTAGCAACAGATGGTTTTGATCTTAGAACAACAGGGAATAATGTTTCACTCATGAACAAAGAAGCAGGTTCGCTATTTTTGGGGACAACAAATCTAGATCGCGCTGTGATAGATGTCAATGGAAATATGGGCATTGGCACTTCAACGCCTACATCAAGATTAGAAGTGGCTGGACAAATAAAAATTACGGGTGGTACACCTGGTGCAGGAAAAGTATTGACTTCCGATGCAAATGGTTTAGCAAGCTGGATCACTCCTGCTGGCGGATCTGTAAGTGTAAACACAGGCACGGCCAATTTTTTGCCAAAATATCTTTCGCCATCAACAATAGGACAAGGAACCATTTATGATGATGGAACCAATGTTGGTATTGGCACCAACACACCACATGCTTCATTACAATTGTCCAACCAAGTATCTTCAAAGAAATTTGTATTGTATGAAGATGCTACAGGTGGCAATGAATTCTATGGTTTGGGAGTTACAGCAGGCCTCATGAGATATCAAACTACCACAGGCGCAAATCATGTATTTTATGCCAGCACATCTCCTACAGCCAATGTTGAACTGATGAGAATTCAAAGTAATGGCAATGTAGGAATTGGCACTTCGGCTCCAAGCACTAAATTAGAAGTAAGTGGACAAATTAAAATCACAGGAGGAACTCCAGGTGCAGGAAAGGTGTTGACATCTGACGCGAATGGTCTTGCCACATGGACCACGCCTGCCTCAGGCAGTGGAATATTAGGCTCTGGTTCTAGTGGACGCATCCCAAGGTTTTTATTTGCGAATACGCTCGGTGATGGTATTTTGTATGACAATGGTACTAATATTGGTATTAATAATCCAAACCCTCATGCACCATTACAATTTGCGAATACTGCAGTTAGCAGAAAAATGGTACTTTATGAAGTGGCTGATAACGATCATCAATTTTTTGGATTAGGGATTAACTCGGGTACTATGCGCTATCAAGTTGGAGCAATTAGTAATAGTCATGTATTTTACGCAGGATCTACAATTAATGCTTCTACTGAATTAATGCGCATTGTAGGTAGTGGTAATGTGGGTATTGGTACTTCCACTCCGAATGCCCCCTTGCAATTTGCTTCAAACATTTCTCCAAGAAAAATTGTACTGTATGAACTACAAAACAACGATAATCAATTTTACGGATTCGGTATCAGCACAGGCATGATCAGATATCAAGTGGGTGCTACTGCTGGTGACCATGTATTTTTCTCCGGAAGTAGTCAAACCACCTCTGATGAATTATTCCGTATTAAAGGAGATGGAAATATAGGCATTGGTACAAGCTTACCTCATGCACCTTTACAGTTTGACAATGTATCGAATAACCGAAAAATTGTA
Source organism: Chitinophagaceae bacterium (assembly GCA_017989935.1). Taxonomy (GTDB): domain Bacteria; phylum Bacteroidota; class Bacteroidia; order Chitinophagales; family Chitinophagaceae; genus OLB11. Next base: position 4,523 of record JAGNOY010000055.1, on the reverse strand, counting down.
TTGTACGAAAATGCAGATAATGATCATCAAGTGCTAGGCTTTGGTATTGCCTCTAACATATTAAGATATCAAGTTGCATCCAATGTGCAAAGCCATGTATTTTATGCTGGAACTTCTGCAACTACTTCAAGTGAACTGATGCGCATCGTCGGAAATGGCAATGTGGGTATTGGTACCAACGCGCCTACTGCAAAATTGTCTGTAAACGGGACTGCGAATAATACGAGCGGAGCTTGGGGAGTTTTCTCCGATTCAAGAGTAAAAACTGTTACAAACGATTTTACAGACGGTCTAAATGTGATCAACAAAATTCATGCTGTAAAATTCAAGTATAATGCAGATGCACCGTTTAAAGCTGATGGCGAACAAATCGGTGTCGTAGCACAAGAACTAGAAAAAATTGCCCCTTACATGGTGAGTCAACAAGAGTTTGGTCAACTTAAAGATTTACGCGAAGTAAACAACCAAGCATATGTGTTTTTATTAATTAATGCAGTGAAAGAATTAAGTGCAACTTCTGAAGCACAACAAAAATTGATTGAAAAACAAGAAGCGCTTAACGCAACCTTGTTGAAAAGATTAGAAGCTCTCGAGCAAAAATAGGTAAGGTTAGATAGAAGTAGTGCCCTATCTACAAGGTGAAGTCTTCGGGCTTCACTTTTTTTTTGCGTAAAAGAAACTGGTTTACTTCTTGGGCGGCACACGCGCTATCCGCTACTACTCCGCTTCCGAATCGGCTATAAAGTGTCTAGTAACCGAATCATTTCTTAAGCCTCTCGGAATGCGGGGTATTCGCTACTATCGCTGCCGCAATACATCCATATTTCCGACCAATTCAATAAATCTAATGTAACATTCGTCAAGTGTGTCTTTAGGGTGAAATCAATGCCCTCTTCAAATTATACTTATTCATCCACTCATCACACTCGTACAAGAATAATGAACACTTGTACATTCTTCTAATTCATTGAACAAAGAACAACCAACTTTGATTTGAATGATTAAACATATACAAATGAAAACAGTATGTATTATCTGTTTGTTCTTGCTTTCCATCACGCTTTATACTCAAGCTCAAACAAGCCTAAACTCATGCTCCATAGAAAATAACATACAAGGGATTTTACATCAGTTTACGATTGGCGAAATGTGCCAGATTGAAACTTCAAGAACTCAAAACTTAATCTTTACACAAGGATTTAATCAACCGTGTATTTACCATGGCGAAGAACATTTTTCACAACCAGCTAAAACCATCCAAGAGAAATACAGCTATTTAATTTACCCAAATCCTGCATCAACTATTTTACATATAAAATCAGATTCTGGGTTACTCGAATCGCTCACCTATCAATTAATTGACTTCAGTGGAAAAACCATTATGGAAAATAAATACTTATACAAGTCCACCCAATTATGCAGTATAGATATTCAAGCCATTGCCGATGGAACTTACCAACTTAATATTCTACAAAAAGATCAATTTCAAACTTTTCACATTCTTAAAAAAAGCACTCGATGAAAACAACAATCATTTCTCTCTTAGTATTTGCCATGTATGCCATGAATTTAGTGCATGCACAAGCACCTGGCAAATTCAATTATCAAGGAATCGCTAGAGACAACAATGGCAAATCTTTGAGCCACCAAAAACTATCTTTAAGAATTCTCATTCTGCCAACTGTAGATAGTACACGACCCGAATATGAAGAAATCCAATCAGTTGAAACGAATGAATTTGGATTATACACCATTCAAATAGGTGATGGAGAGCATATCTCTGGCACCTTAGATAAGGTATCATGGGAAACAGGAAACAAATATATTCATATAGCAATTGATCCTAAAGGCGGATCAGACTTCACTCATCTTGCCACAACACAATTACTTTCTGTGCCTTATGCCATGTATGCAAATAAAGCAGGTGAAGTAAAAGAACCTGATACTAAAAAAACACGGGCAAGCAACAACTATATTGAAAAAACAGATGGATCAGGTATCACCAACTCCACCTCCTTATTATACGATAATGGTGTGAGTATTGGTTTAGGTACTTCCAATCCTGTAGCTGGTGCAAAGTTACACATCAATCAAAATCAAGGAAGTGCTGAATTGATGCGACTACAAAACCAAGATGGGAATGCTTTTGGTAGATTTACCATGTACAATAATATCGCTAGTAACTATGCCACCTTTACCAAATATGGTAGCGCCTACGCTGGAGGCTATGTTGGAATTTCTTCATTGTTTCCCTATGCCAACTTACTTGCCTTTGGAAATAATGGAGGTGGTTTTCTCATTTCTAATGGAGGAAGTGTAGGTATCAGCATGCTGAAGGCAGGAACAAGTAAGCTAAAATTTTATACTGACTTCACCACAGAAAATGTTGGCATTGGGGGTGCAGCTGTACCAAGTGCGCAAATACATTTTAATAATAGTACTTCAGGAGATACATTGAAAATTACTAACAATACAACAGGTCATTTGGCTACAGATGGCTTCGATATTAGGACTACAGGCAATGTAGTAAACTTAATGAATAAAGAAAATGCTTCGCTTACTTTAGGAACAAATAATGTAGACAGAATGACCATCAATGAACTTGGGCATGTTGGAATAGGTATTAACCTGTCTCATGCCCCATTACAATTTGCTACTTCTGTTGGAAATAGAAAAGTAGTGCTTTATGAAGGAGCTGACAATGATCATGAATTTTATGGTTTTGGAATCAACTCAACCATTCTGCGTTATCAAGTTCCAGGAAATGGCTCAAATCATGTGTTTTATTCTGGATTAAATGCTAGCTCTTCCTCAGAATTAATGCGCATTCAAGGTAATGGCAATATTGGAATTGGAACATCTACCCCATCTTCTAAATTGGAAGTAAATGGTCAAGTTAAAATCACTGGAGGAAATCCTGGTGCTGGAAAGGTTCTTACTTCAGATGCAAATGGTCTGGCAAGTTGGACAAATTCTGGAGGAGCTTCAGTGAATGGCGCTATCAATCATTTAGCCTATTTTAATACAGCTTCTACAGTGACCAATGGATTACTTACTACAAATTCAGCTGGACATTTAGGGATTAATTTTGCTATCCCTAATGCACCCTTACAATTTGCAACTGCTTTAACCAATAGAAAAATTGTGCTGTACGAGCAGGCAAACAATGAACATGAATTTTATGGACTAGGCGTAAATACTTCGATACTTCGTTATCAAATTCCATCGACTACTAGCAACCATGTTTTTTATTCGGCCAATAGTTCAACATCGTCAAGTGAACTTATGCGTCTTACAGGAACAGGAAAATTAGGTTTAGGAACGTCCAGCCCAAATGGTATTTTACAATTTGCTCAAACTTTAGAGTCAAGAAAAATTGTGTTATTTGAACTTGCTAATAATGCCCATCAATATTATGGGTTTGGTACGAATAATGGATTACTAAGATACCAAGTAGCAGAATCAGGCGCTGACCATGTTTTCTATAGTGGCTCATCAAATGCAACTTCTCAAGAATTATTCAGAATAAAAGGTAACGGAAATATTGGTATTGGGATGGCTTCACCTAATGCACCTTTACAATTTGCTCAAACTTTAGAATCAAGAAAAATTGTGTTATATCAAATGGGAAACAACGATCATCAAGTCTATGGGTTTGGAATAAATGCTGGCATTTTAAGATATCAGGTAGCACTGAATACAAATAGTCATGTCTTTTATGCCGGTAATTCTACAACCACTTCCCTGGAACTCATGCGCATTGTAGGTAATGGAAATGTGGGTATAGCCACTGCTTCTCCAACAGCAAAACTCTCCGTAAATGGCACTGCTGATAAGCCCGGTGGTGGTTCTTGGGCAGTATTCTCAGACATAAGATTAAAAAAAGATATCTCTCCTTACCAAGAAGGTTTACAAACTTTGCTAAAAATTAATCCAATAAAATTTCATTACAACGAAAAATCAGGCTGCGATACAAAACCAGCCTATGTGGGTGTGATAGCACAAGAACTAAAAGAAATTGCACCCTATATGGTGGGTAGTTTTCAGAAGGACAATACCGAATATTTAAATGTAGACAATAGTTCCATGACCTATTTACTTATCAATGCGGTTAAAGAATTGAATGCGAAATTAGAAAAGCAAGAAAAATTAAACACCGATTTACTAAAACGACTAGCTTCCCTCGAAACTAAATAGAAAAGGTTAGTAGTTTATCTTATCAACAAATGATTATCCGTTAAGCTACCTTACAAAACGAATAAACTCAGATGTCACCTATCTCATACCAATATATTGCAAAAAAATCACCTTGGAAAAGACGGACTAAGATTCGAGGCAGCTAAAAATATTGAAATCGAAGCCAAACTTTTATCCACTGTTTGAGCACTAACGAAAGTTGCTACATGCCGAATATCTTCATGTGCGAGTTTGGATAAAAGTGGCGTAGATGAAATTATTTTTATGCCAAGAATCTTCAGCCTAGACTTTTTGCTCAACTTTTGCGTCATGGCAAAAGTGGAAAA
>JAGNOY010000406.1 GCA_017989935.1 Chitinophagaceae bacterium | reverse complement strand
CAAGATTTAATCAAATCAGGCGCTCCTGTAATTCACTTCTACACGTTAGGCAAGCCCCATGTGATACATAATGTCATGAAAAACATAATGTAGAGGCTGCTGATTACCTTTCGGTACTAGGCGGAAATTTTTTCACCTTTTGTAGTACTTCAGTTTCAAGAGATTTCTTGAATTCTACCATTTTCAGTTGCAAGGTAGGATCGGCACTTCCTAAAATTTGCGCCGCTAATATCCCAGCATTCTTAGCTGCATTTAAGGCAACTGTTGCCACAGGCACTCCATTGGGCATTTGCAAAATGGATAAAATAGAATCCCAACCATCAATAGAATTGCTAGATTTAACAGGTACACCAATTACAGGCAATGGACTTAAACTCGCGACCATACCTGGCAAATGCGCAGCGCCACCTGCCCCAGCTATTATCACGCGAATACCTTTTAAGTGAGCCTTGCTTGCATAATCCATCATTCTCTTCGGGGTTCGATGTGCCGAAACGATTGTACATTCATGCGGAATATCCATGGCATATAAAAAATCAGATGCAGCCTTCATCACTGGCCAATCGCTATCACTTCCCATAATTATACCTACGATCGACTCTTTACTAGTAAGGTTTCTTTTACCCATAATGCTTTATTTTTTGCTTTGTCTAATGATTCATCGGTCACAGTCACATGACCCATTTTTCTGAAAGGCCTCGTTTGCCTCTTCCCATAAATATGCACATACACACCTTTTGCATGCAAACAAGTATGTAGTCCTTCATAAATGACTTCTCCATGATAACCTTCCCCACCTAAGATATTTACCATCGCAGAAGGAATAAGCACCTCTGTATTTCCTAACGGCAAATTTAATATACCACGCACATGTTGTTGATATTGAGAAGTTACAGCACTCTCTATAGTTTGATGCCCGCTATTATGAGGTCGAGGTGCTACTTCATTAATTAAAAGCTTATTCTCTTTATCTACCAAAAATTCAACTGCAAGCAAGCCACAAATATTAAATCCTTCAATTAATTTTTTTGAAATTTCTCTAGCTTGATCTGAAAGTTCCTGACTAATAGGCGCTGGATATAGCAATAAATCAAGCATATTGGCTCCTTCATGAAAATCCATCGACACAGGATCATAGGTCACAATATCGCCTTGTGCGTTTCGAGCAGCAATCACCGCAATTTCGGTGAGCAAATCTGCCTTTGCTTCTACAATACAAGCAGTATCCATTAATTTATTCAACTCTCCTTCGTGATGAATAATTGATACACCTTTGCCATCATACCCATCAGTTCGCGACTTTTGTACAAAAGGATATTGAATCAAGTTATTTTGTAAAGCTGTTAATAGTTCTTCTTTATTTTGAAACAAACTAAAATCGGCTGTAGGTAATTGATTCGTTACAAAAAACATTTTTTGTTGACCCTTATCCTGAATAATTTCTAAAGCCATTGGATCAGGATGCACCGTTACACCTTCAGCTTTTAGTTGATGCAGGGCTTTCACATTCACATGTTCTATTTCAATGGTAAGCACATCACAATCTTTACCAAAATTATACACGCTATCATAATTCATTAAACTTCCCTGAACAAATTCATTGCAGATGGATGCACAGGCAGCTTGAGCATCAGGATCAAGTACTTTAGTATAAACATCCCAAGTTTGTGTACATTGAAGTAGCATTTTGCCCAATTGCCCTCCACCTAAAATACCCAGTTTTTTTTGTGTTGAAATAAATGAAGCTCCCATATTGAGGAGCAAAGATAATATGCGAAAATTACATTCGTGTGATGTTATTTTCACTTAAAAATTTTCGATCAAAAATTTTAGGGAAGTATTTTGGCTGGCGAACACGCTTTCACTCATACTCCTCACCACGCCGAGCCCAAGCGTGGTTGCGGGGTATCCGTTCAATCGTTGCCAGAGAATTCCATCTTTAATTGAAATTTACTTTATATCCATGAATGCCTGACTCCTAAGCTAAAAGCCAAAATTTAAATGTTGTGGGTGAATTAAATATTATATTTGTTTTAGGGATTCAAGTTCATGCTGGAACCAATATAATATTTCTTATTTTCAACTTGTTGATTAAAATCTTTTATCCATGTTATCTAAGTTTCTATCAAGTCTGGTATTTCTTTTGTTGTTTGCCTGCCTATTTACCTCATGCACTCGACTTTCGACTTGCTTTGATAAAGAACTCTATAAAAGCATGAAAGGAAAAGGTTGTCAAGACGATTGTCCTGGTGTTACAGGATGCAACGGTCGTATGTATTGCAATGAATGTGAGGCCAACAAAAAAGGAATAAGAATTAAATAGGGTTTAAGGAACTTTATCACTGTATGTGACTTAGAACAACTTTTCCTAAGTTTAGCACGTTAGAAAAGTTAAAGCCATTCGTAGTTCGATATCTGCTAGGCTAATATCTCGAAAAGTGCTGAATATTGAAATTTGTTTTTATGCATTTGTAATATGTGCACACAGATTCAAATCTGTATTATTCTCGGTTCGAGATGCGCAAGGCTAACATCTCGAACAGCAATGGTCTTGAACAGCACTGGGCTCTGTAGAAT
>JAGNOY010000405.1 GCA_017989935.1 Chitinophagaceae bacterium | reverse complement strand
ATAAGGTATCAAATGAATTTTATACTTTTAAGCCCTTGAAAATAGAATTACAACATATCAGCAAACGTTTCGATGAACAAGTTATTCTGCATGACATCAATCAAGTTTTTGAATATGCCTCTATCTCTGCCATTCTTGGGGCAAATGGCGCCGGGAAATCTACTTTGTTGCAAATCATAGCCGGACAAATGTCTCCAAGCAAAGGCAAAGTGTTATATCAGCATAATGCCGTCAATATAGAAGCTGATAAGCTGTATACGCATTTATCTTATTGTGCACCCTATCTCGAATTGATTGAAGAAATGACTTTGCTCGAATTTCTTGCTTATCATTTCAGTTTCAAAAAGGCTTTGATACCCATAGAAGACATGATGAAATATATTGGACTTGAAGCAGCAAAAAATAAAATGATTGAAAAGTTTTCAAGCGGCATGAAGCAAAGAGTAAAATTAGCACAAGCCATTTTTTCTGATACTTCTTTACTCATCCTAGACGAACCTTGCAGCAACTTGGATGTAAAAGGCATTTCTCTTTTTGAACAAATGATACATGAATTCAAAAGAGATAGAACGATCATTATTGCTAGCAATGATCCGCAGGAGTATGCTTGTTGCGAACAATTCATTCAACTTGACAACTTGAATCATCACAAACCTTCTCATGTTGAACGATAAAAAAATAATACAAGCCTGGTCTTTTTATGATTGGGCAAATTCTGCTTACTCCCTAATCATCACATCGGCCATGTTTCCGATGTATTATACCCAAATAGTACCTGAAGAAATAAATATTGCAGGGCATACATTTCAACGTGCAGCCTTAGCTTCCTTTGCCATTGCATTCTCCTATATCCTAATAGCTATCTTATCGCCAGTACTCTCTTCCATTGCTGATTATAAAGGCAATAAAAAAGCCTTCATGCGTTTCTTTTGCTATCTTGGTTCTATAGCTTGTATGGCCATGTTTTTTTTCATGGAAAAAATCCCTGGTTCAAAAGATGCGAATGTCTTATTTGGCTTAAGTTGCTCAATTATTGCATCCATAGGTTTTTGTGGTAGCATCGTTTTTTATAATGCGTTTCTACCAGAGATTGCTTCTAAAGACAAACAAGATGATGTGAGTGCAAAAGGATTTGCTTATGGATATATCGGCAGCGTTGTGCTCATGATTATTTGCTTTGCCTTTATTTTATTAAACCAACGCCTTCATTGGATGAATGAAAGTTTACCTGTGAGATTATCTTTTTTCATGGTTGGATTATGGTGGATAGGCTTTGCACAAATTCCATTCAAAGTACTTCCCGAAATTAAAAAACATACACAAGCTATTTCAGGGAATATTATAACTAAAGGCTATCAAGAATTAATTCAAGTTTGGAAGCAACTTAAAAATTTACCTGAATTACAAAAGTTTCTTGCCTCCTTTTTCTTTTACAACATGGGTGTGCTGACGGTAATGTATATGGCTACCTATTTTGCAAGTGACGAGTTGAAGATGGAATCTACACAATTGCTAACAGTCGTACTCATCATACAACTAGTAGCTATTGCAGGGGCTTGGCTTTTTGCAAAAATTTCTGATGCCAAAGGAAATAAATTCGCCTTACTGAGTTTAATTATCATTTGGATAGGCATTTGTATAGCAGCCTATTTTGTGCAAACTGTCATGGCTTTTTATTTACTTTCTTTTTGCGTAGGCATGGTCATGGGTGGCATACAATCTTTATCAAGATCGACTTATGCCAAATTACTTCCACCCACTGAAGATACCGCATCTTATTTTAGCTTTTATGATGTATGCGAAAAAGTAGGGATCGTCATTGGGACTACTTCATTTGGCCTTATCTCAGAAAGATTGGGCGGTATGCGAAATTCAACTTTAGCCCTCAGCCTATATTTTATCATAGGTTTTATTTTATTACTCAGAATGAATACTAATTTTAAAAAATAATTACTCAAGAATTCACAACTATGAAATTACATACAATCAATACAGGTCTTTTCAAACTAGATGGTGGTGCGATGCATGGCGTTGTGCCAAAAAGCATGTGGAATAAAGTAAATCCAGCAGACGAAAACAACATGTGTACCTGGGCAATGCGCTGTTTGCTTATAGAAGAAGGAAACAAATTAATTTTGATAGACACAGGCATGGGCAACAAACAAGACGAAAAATTCTTTAGCCATTTTCAGCCTCATGGAGATGACAATGTAGAAAAATCATTAGCTGCCTTAGGTTTAAATACATCTGATATCACAGATGTTTTTCTTACTCATTTGCATTTTGACCATTGCGGAGGCGCCATTAAAAAAGTTGGAGACAATTTGTTACCTGCATTTAGCAATGCTAGCTACTGGAGCAACCAAACACATTGGCATTCGGCCCTCCATCCGAATGCAAGAGAAAAAGCCTCATTTTTAAAAGAAAACATTTTACCTATCGAACAATCTGGTCAATTAAAATTTACTGGTATTGAAGAAAAAAGTGGCTTGTTAGATCAAATGGATATTCGTGTGGTTCAAGGTCATACAGAATCCATGATGCTACCCTTAATACAATATAAAAATACCCACATATTATT
>JAGNOY010000404.1 GCA_017989935.1 Chitinophagaceae bacterium | reverse complement strand
GGCTTGCTACTAGATCAGCAAGAAAAGTTTCAGTTTGTATTGGTAGATGAATTTCAAGATACCAGTGGCACCCAAAATAAAATTGTGGATTTGCTTTGTAAAGATATTGAGATCCCTAACATTTTTGTGGTAGGCGATGATGACCAATCTATCTATCGATTTCAGGGTGCCAATGTGCAGAATATCGAAGACTACAAACAAAAATATTCGAGTCATTTGAAAGATGTGGTGCTAAAATCAAATTATCGATCTATTCAAAGTATTTTAGATTTATCAAAGCATCTGATTGCAAATAATCAAAATAGGTTATCTGCTAAATTTCCTGAAATCGTAAAAGAACTTATTGCGAGTCATCCTAAAAGAAGAGAAAGCGCTCTATTACCAAAATTGCAAGTGTATGAAAATACTTTTCAAGAAATGGTGGGCATTACAAATAAAGTAGTGTCCCTAATTCAGGAAGGTACTGAAGCATCACGAATTGCCATTTTATACAAAGAGAATAAATGGGGCGAAGAGTTGTTGAAATTTTTTAAAGAAAAAAATATTCCATTTTATTCAAAGCGCAAAGAGAATTTATTTGAATTGCCCTTGTCAAAGAAAATTTTAACGATACTCAAGTATATAGCAGCAGAACAAACTATTCCGAATAGTGGCGATGATCTATTGTTTGAAATTCTGCATTTCGATTTATTTGGTATTCCACCTTTTGATATTGCCAAAGCAAGCATTATGGTGCATGAAAAAAAATATGAGCACAAAACATCGTTGAGAAGCTATTTACATGAATGGATCAACACAGTGAATCGAACTTTATTTGAAAATAGACCTCATGAGGGCATTATAAAAGTATCTGCCCTCCTTGAAAAATGGATAGGAGAAAGTTTTAACATCACGGTGATACAATTAGTTGAAAACATTATGCTAGAAGGGATGTTTTTAGAAACAGCCCTAAAAGATCATGAGGACAAGTTGTGGTTGCTTGAAGTATTGCGTTGTTTAATGGATTTTATTAAAGATGAATTACATAGACATCCACATTACACCTTAGCCGATTTGATTGAGGTAATAGATTTAATGGAAAGTCAAGATATTCGAATTCCCTTATATCGAATATTTGGAAATGAGCATGGGGTCAATTTATTAACGATACATGGCTCAAAAGGCTTAGAATTTCAGCATGTATTTTTGATGAATACTGTCGGTAACGTATGGGAGAAAAAGTCTTCAAGAAGCCATGGCTACAAACTTCCTGATACGATGTATAGATCATCTGAAGACGGAATAGGAGAAGATAGTTTGGAAGAAATTCGTCGTTTGTTTTATGTTGCTGTAACTCGTGCCGAAGAATATTTATATATCAGTTGGAGCAAAAAAGATGAAAAAGAAAAAGTGCTTGAGCCTTCAAGATTTATTGCAGAAGTTACAGATAAATTAGCCATTCATATTGAGTCAATGAAAATTGAGGAAGAAGACATGCTTGAATTTTTGCCCATTTATTTACATCGAAATAAAATGCCAGTCAATGAGCAAAGTGAAAAGGAATTAATTGCCGCTTTACTTGATCGATTTGAAATGAATGCAACAGCATTGAATAATTACCTGAATTGCCCATTAAGATTTTACTATCAAAACCTAATTAGAGTCCCAGGAGGAAGAAGTGAAAATAGCGAGTTCGGAAGTGCCATACATCATGCCTTAGAAAAATTTTTTACGAAAGCCAAAGAGAATGAAAATGTTTTTCCAGAAACTTATACCCTTATAAAAGATTTTGAATGGTATATGCATAAGCATCGTGAAAGTTTTACCCAAGAAGCCTATGATAGAAGATTAGAATATGGGCAAACTATTTTGAAAGCCTATTACGAAAAAAATATAGACACTTGGAAAACAGAAACCATCTATTCGATTGAAAGATTATTCAGAAATATAGTCATAGATGGCGTGCCAGTAAAAGGTATGATAGATAAGTTGCTCTTTGATGGCAATTCAGTAACTATTATAGATTATAAAACAGGCGATCCAAGCAAGGCTCTAAAAAAATTGAAAGGCCCATCAGAAAAGGATGCCATCGGAGGAGATTATTGGCGTCAAGGTGTGTTTTATAAATTGATGGTTGAAGCATACAAATTAAAAGATTATCAGGTGGTGAAAACAGAATTTCAATTCATTGAACCTGATGCCGACAAACAATATGTACCTGCATCTAAAACTAGTATCATACCCACGCCTGAAGAAATTGAAATCGTAAAAAAACAAATCAAAGAAACCTGGATTAAAATTCAACAACATGATTTTTATACGGGTTGTGGAAAGGATGATTGCCAATGGTGCAACTTCGTCAAAGACCATAAACTATATGCCTCTTTGATAGAGTTAGATCAAGTAGATGATGATATATTTGAGTAAGTATTTTTAAAAATTCTATTCACAAAACGCATTTGCTATTCGTCATTGAAACATAATTGAACGTATGAAAAAATCACTCCTCTTTTTACTTGGGCTCTGCCTATTCACTATATTGTCTATAATTTATCAAAGCTGTAAGCCCATTCGTCAATGCTTTATTCTGCAAGGCCTCAGT
>JAGNOY010000403.1 GCA_017989935.1 Chitinophagaceae bacterium | reverse complement strand
ACTGTAGCGTGTGCTGCAGGAAGTGGTGCCGATACAAGTATCTTAAAACAAATTACAGACAATGTTGTGAGTTTAGATACAGCAGATAGTTCTAGTATTGGAAAATTTTTCCTTTGGGTGACAGCTTCTATTGGAGTAACTTCTACCAAAGTTGAAGATAGTGGTCAAGAGGTAACAGGACTAAAAGAATTGCCACCACCGCCTGCTGAGTTGAATATTGTTGTATAAAGATATCATCCATTACAGATTACATTGGAATCAAATGCTAAACATTTGAAGTCAAAATGAACCTAGTAGTGATGAATTGCGGCAAGGATAGTAGTGGAAAGCCCGCATTCCGAGAGGCTTAATGATTTTTCAAATCTTCTAGCCTGATGCAAGCCGAATCGGAAGAGGACTTGGAACGAATAGCCTGTGTGCCGCCCAAAAAGAAAATAAACTTGATAGATTGATGTCTTTGAGAAAAAAATGATGAAATAAAATTTACCAAGAACTATGAGAAGATTGCCCGTATATTTTTTATTAGACACTTCAGGATCGATGTATGGAGAGCCAATTCAGGCCTTGAATAATGCCTTGAGTGGCATGGTAAATAACTTAAGAACTGATGCTCAGGCTTTAGATTCTTTATGGTTGAGCATGATTACTTTTGATAGAGAAGTAAAAGAAATTGTGCCGTTAACTGAACTTGCAGCCTTTCAATTACCTGAAATTACTTGTCCTCAAAGTGGGCCCACACATACCGGCTTAGCCTTAGAAATGTTGGTGAATAAAGTAGCCACTGAAGTAAAAAAAGGCAATGAAAATCAGAAAGGAGATTGGAAGCCTTTGTTATTTATGTTCACAGATGGGAAGCCAAGTGATTTGTTGTTGTATAGAGAAATGATACCGAAAATAAAGGCCTCGAATTTTGGAGCGATCGTTTGTTGTGCAGCGGGGCATTTGGCGGATGATTCGATTTTGAAAGAATTGACCAACGATGTGGTGCATTTGGATACTGCGGATAGTTCGACCTTAAAGCAATTTTTTAAATGGGTGTCGGAGACAATCGAGCAAGGAAATAAAAGTCAAGGTACTGGAGAGCATGTAACCTTACCGCCGCCTCCTGCTGAAATTACAGTTGTACTATAAAAAAATCAAATTATGTTTTTATTACTTAAATTATTCATACAAGTGTTGATTGTAGGCTTGTTCTTATACTCAAAACTTTTACCTCATAAGGATAAATTGAATTCTCAGTATTCGAGTATATTTAATTTTTTCAATAGTTTGTTTACACCATTACTGAATGGGTTGAAAACGGTGTTTAGTCCTTATCAAGTCGGAACTGGCTTGATGGTGGATATGACGCAAGTCGTGTTGCTTATTATTTTGTTGATTGTAAATTTAATCATACGATAACTTATGCGACGATTACCAATTTACTTTTTGATAGATGTGTCTGAATCGATGGTGGGCGAGCAAATTCAATGGGTCGAAGAAGGGATGGCAACAATTATAAAAGCCATTAAACAAGATCCTCATGCCATTGAAACAGTTTGGATTTCTATTCTGATTTTTGCTGGGCAAGCTAAGACATTGGTGCCTTTGCAAGAAGTGGTGAGTTTTTATCCGCCTCGATTTCCGATTGGCGGTGGCACTTCTTTAAGTAAAGGCTTAGGACATTTAATGTTTGAATTAAGAAAGAATACTGTAAAAACAACTTTAGAACAAAAAGGGGATTGGAAACCTATCGTATTTTTATTTACCGATGGGGTACCTACGGATGATACACAAAAGGCTATCGACGAATGGAACCAACATTGGGCCAAAAGTGCCAATTTGGTGGCTATCTCATTTGGGGAAGAACTAGATATTCATGTGCTTAAACAACTAACTGACAATGTGATACTTTTTGATAATGCACAGCCAGCAGATTATACAAAGTTTTTTAAATGGGTGACTGATTCTATTAAAACAAGTAGCATTAGCGTAGAGAATAATCATACAGGTTTTGAATTGGCTAAGCTTGATGGAGATACGATATCTAAAATTGACTTGACTAAACAATATCCGCCAACAAACTTTGTTGATAATAATTATGTGGTGTTGGCTGCAAAATGCCAAAATACAAAGCGCCCCTATTTAATGAAATATAGAAAAGTCGTTACACCATCTGAATTTGCTGGATTAGGATTAGAAACTAGGTCTTATCGTTTGGTAGGCGGTTTTCAAATCGATCAATCTTATTTTGATTTATGTGATGATCAGCAAGAGTCGTTTAGTGTGAGTAGTGATGAGCTACTAGGCGCTCCGGCCTGTCCATGTTGTGGAAATCAATTTGCTTTTGCGAAATGTAGATGTGGAAAAATTCATTGTATAGGAGATGAGGAAGTAAGTACTTGTCCTTGGTGCGGAAACGCCGGTACCTATGGTTATGGAGAAGGTGGATTTGATGTAAATAGAACACAAGGTTAGTACATGAGTGAAGTAAAAGACTATATTGAGCATTTATTATTACAACATAAACTTGTTGTGGATGTAAAGAAAATGAATTTGTTTCAGGAATTTATTCTTGATGAAGATAATATACAAGCTGTCAAAC
>JAGNOY010000054.1 GCA_017989935.1 Chitinophagaceae bacterium | reverse complement strand
ACATATGTATGACCTCATTACTTGGTAATCCATCTTCAACAGTATATGTTTTAAAATTTATCACATCAAACTTAGTCATACCTGCATCCGTGCCAATCCAAATATAACCATCCTTATCTTGGGCAATGGAGTAGACAGTATTGCTTGGCAGGCCGTCTTTTTGAGTGAAGTGTAAATAATGGTAATCAAGCAATTGGGCATGCGTGTTTTTTAGGTCTCCAAAGCAGACGAATAACAAACATGCTATGATTTTCCAACTCTTCAACGCTCAAACTTTACTTATTTATTTAAGATGCTACGTAAAATTTCTTCTAACTCAATTTCATTATGCACCATTAATTCGCGGGGTTTGCCACCTGTACTTGCGCCAACTATACCAGCTGCTTCCAATTGGTCCATGATTCTTCCTGCTCGGTTATAGCCCAAATTAAAACGGCGCTGTAGCATTGAAGTTGAGCCACTGCCAGATGATACCACGAGTCTAGCGCATTGCTCAAACATCTGATCAACATCTTTTAATGATTTTGCTTGTTGTCCAGCAAGTTCAAGACTCTCTGGACCTTCATATTCTGGTAAATCAAAGGCTGTAGGATAGCCTTGTTGCTTGCCAATAAATTCTACAATGCGTTCAACTTCTGGTGTATCTACAAAGGCACATTGAACTCTCACTAAATCGTTACCATTTAAAATAAGCATATCTCCACGTCCAACCAGTTGATCGGCACCGCCTGTATCTAAAATGGTACGTGAATCAACCTTGGCTGATACCCTGAAAGCTATTCTGCCTGGGAAATTGGCCTTGATGGTTCCGGTTATTACATTCACTGAAGGTCTTTGTGTAGCAATGATTAAGTGTATCCCTACAGCCCTGGCTAATTGTGCTAATCGGGCAATTGGCATTTCTACTTCTTTACCAGCTGTCATGATCAAATCTGCAAACTCATCAACAACCAACACAATAAATGGTAAATACTGATGTCCTTTGTTTGGATTTAATCTTCGCTTGATGAATTTTTCATTGTATTCTTTAATATTTCTAACGCCTGCTTCTTTAAGTAAGTCATAGCGGTTGTCCATTTCAATACAAAGTGCATTAAGTGTATGAATTACTTTTTTAGTATCAGTAATAATAGCCTCTTCTTCGTTAGGTAGTTTAGCTAAAAAATGCTTTTCTATCATTTTGTAAATTGATAATTCCACTTTTTTAGGATCTACTAAAACGAATTTTAATTGAGATGGATGTTTTTTATAAAGTAAAGAAACTAAAATGGTATTTATACCCACAGATTTACCTTGACCCGTTGCTCCAGCCATTAAAAGATGGGGCATAGTGGCTAAGTCAACAATATAATTTTCATTGTCTATTTTTTTGCCGAGGGCAATGGGCAGACTATAATCGTTTTTAATGAATTTGTCTGATGAAATCAATGTTCTCATCGAAACAATTTGTTTATTGATATTTGGTACTTCAATGCCGATAGTGCCTTTCCCAGGAATGGGTGCAATAATTCTAATGCCCAATGCTGATAAGCTAAGCGCAATATCATCTTCTAAATTTCTTATTTTTGAGATGCGCACACCTTCAGCGGGTACAATTTCATAGAGTGTTACCGTTGGTCCTACAGTGGCAGTAATTTTAGCAATTTGAATCCCAAAGCTTTTTAGTGTGTGAATGATTTGGTTTTTGTTCTGCTCAAGTTCTGTTTTATTAATGGCTATTTCTTCTACATTTCTTAGCTCTAATAAATCAATGGTGGGGAATTTGTAATTTCTTAATTCTAAAGAAGGATCATAAGGTTCATGACTTTCAATTGAGATATGCTCATTTTCTACATGTATTATATTTTCTTCATGTTGCACTACTTCAAGCGGTAATTCATTAGTTTCAGTAAATAATTGACTTGTCGAAGTAATTTCTTCTGGATCAAGTACTATGGTTGACTTATTTTCAGGAATATCGACTTCAGTTGTTTCTTCTAGTTCCCAAAAGCTATCAGGTACAACAATTGGATGATCTGTGTTGAATATAGCTTCGGGTTCTTGAATTGCAGTTTCTGTTGGAATATGCGCTGATTCTGGTTGAATGTTGTTTGTTGAAGTATCTGCAGGAATGCTTTCAATGATTGGTTCAATTTCTGAATCATTTTCTGATTGGGATTTAAATCTATCCCAGAATGCAAGGTGAAAGATAGGATTAAAGAAAATTATTATCAACATCAAGCAACATCCTATCATCAAAAATAAAGTTCCCATTTCTCCTGCAGCCTTGTTAAAGAATGCAATGATTTCATTGCCAAGAGCACCTCCAAATGGAAAGGCGAATATATCTTTCCTGAAAAAGTAAGAAAAAACTGGAGAGAGAAATAGGATAAAAAAGGAGGTGTAAAAAAAAGATTTTAAAGTAGAAGAAATCCGTTGGGGTAGCAACAAATTGATTCCCCACATGCCAAAAAATAACACAAAGAGTAATGACGAAATTCCAAAACCTTTGAAAATCAATTGGTGAGAAAGATAGGCACCCAAGCTTCCTGCGGTATTTTGGATTTGACCTTTACTATGTAAGATGAAATCTACAAAATTTCGATTGTTAATTACTTTGTCTTGGTCTTCCTGCCATGTGAATAAATAAGAAATCAGGGCAAAAGCTAAGAACACACTAAAAAGTAATAAAAAAAGCCCAACGATTTTTCTTAACCTGCCGTCTGTAGCTAGAGTAAACTTGGGTTTTGTAGTAGTTTTACTCGATTTTTTCGAATTGGTAATGGATGTTTTTTTACTTTGACTTGTTGTTTTTTTGCTCATGTTTGACAAACCTACAAAATTTGAAGATATTGAAACAAATGGATTTGAAAATTAATTTTAATGTGGGTATTTAATTTAAAGAAGACTTTGTATGATATATAAAAAAAGATTAAATTTGAAAATTATAAACATTTGTATGTTCATTAAAAGCCCTAATATGGCCAAAAAAATAATTGTGTGTGTGGTTTCTGCCCTCTTCGTGGTTTTATCATCAAAAGCCCAATTAACGGTTACGGGAAGTCAAACTGCTTCTGCTTTAGCTCAAATGCTTACTGGTTCTGGGGTAACCATTTCAAATGCCACATTCAATAATTGTGAAGCTATTGCAAATGGAAAGTTTTGGGTAACACCCCCTAATATCAGCAATTTAGGAATTGATAGTGGAATAGTTCTAACATCAGGTACAGCTCAAACTGGTTTTACTGGAACCGGCGTAAATGCTCCTGCTGGTGTTAACACAACCTCTCATCTATCTAATTTTTCTGATCCTGATTTAGCCACACTAAGTGGTTTCCCAAGTCGAGATGCTTGTGTGCTTGAATTTGATTTTGTGCCATTAGGTGACACTGTGAAATTTGAGTATGTTTTTGGGTCTTGTGAATATCCAAGTTTTACTTGTAGTTCCTTCAATGATGCTTTTGGTTTCTTTATAAGTGGACCTGGAATTACTGGACCTTATTCTGGAGGAGCGGCTAATATAGCTATTGTGCCAGGAACAACTGCTTGTGGGGTAGGCGTGAATACCATTAATCTTCCAACACCTGGAGGTAATTGTTGCAATACTACAACAACATGTTATAACTCAACCGCACCTTGTTCTTCTTTAACTGCAGCTCAAATGGCTACATTGTTTATATGTAATGGAAATGGAACAACAGTGATGTATCCTGGTTTTACTTCAGTATTAACTGCCATAGCGCTTACTGTACCTTGTTCAACCTATCATCTAAAATTAGCCATATCTGATGCATCTGATCAGTCATTAGATTCGGGTGTGTTTCTAAAAGCTGGAAGTTTGTCTTCAAATTCTATTGCATTCACACCTTTGTCTAATTTAAGTTTGCCTTATCCTTATATCGTTGAAAATTGCAATACTGGATTCGTAAAAGTAACTAGGCCTGTAGCAACGCCGCTTCCTTATACTGTTTATTATACTTTGGCGGGTACTGCTACTTATCCAAATGATTATGCTGTTGGAACAATACCTCCTGGTTCTCCGCTAGGGGAGGTGACGATTCCAGCTGGTGATACAGTGGCTTATATCACGTTTAATGCATTGCAAGATAATATGGCTGAACCTTTGGAAGAAATCATTATCAATCAATTGGCTCCATGTGTTACAACTTCGGTAAATTCTGTTAGTCTTTTTATTAGTGATACTTTTGAAATGCATATTGTAACACCAGATACCGCAATTTGCAGAGAAGACAGCGTGCATGTTCAAGTGTTCGGTTCAGATTCTTTAATTTATTCTTGGTCTCCTGCTACAAATGTGTCAAATCCTAACATAAAAGAGCCTTGGTTGAGTCCCAATGTGACTACGGATTATGTGCTTTGTGCCATTTTGCCAAATTCGGGATGTGTTGCAAAGTGTGACACCTTCAGAATAACTATTAACCAACCTCCAAATGTATTTATTTCCAATGATACAATTATATGTAAGGATATGACCGTGGCATTTAATCCCACTATTTCACCCACCCAAGCATACTCCTATCAATGGGCTGGCACTGGACAAACATTTTTGACGCAGCCTCTCACTTCTCAGAATCAAACAGGGACCTTTACACAAACAGGAAATTTTAATTTAATTCTTCATGTAGAGCCCCAAGCTCTAGGATGTGCTGGTGATGATACAATGAATTTATTAGTACTTCCAAATGATATTACCTTACATAATGGTGATACAACAGTTTGTTTGGGTGCTCAAATTCCAATCAATGTGACGGGGCATCCGTTATTTTCTTACAATTGGACTCCAACAACTTTTTTAAATAATCCATTCATAGAGGACCCAATTTCAAACCCGTTATTACCTATCACTTATAGTGTTACAGCTACTTATCCTGGTTGTATTCCTATGACTAAATCATTTCAAGTTGATGTACAACCAGTACCTACGCTTGATGCTGGTCCTGACAGAGCAATGTGTGATCACGATACTATTCAATTACATGCTAAAGCATTACCTGATTGGTTCACCCAATATACATATAGTTGGAATCCATCTACCAATTTAAATGACGGAACCTCAGCTAATCCTATTTTTTCTGGACATAGTTCGGAGAATTTAGAATTAATTGTCACTACACCTATAGGTTGTTCAGACACAGATAATTTAATTATAACAGTTTATCCAACAGAATTTGCTGTGATTGATCCTGAAACTATTACGATTTGTCCTAATAGTACTGTGCAGTACAATGCAGGAGGTGGTGTTAGTTACTTATGGCAACCTTCATTATCTTTAAGTGATTCAACAATTAGCAATCCAATTTCAAGTCCTAATTTTCCAATAGAGTATACTGTTTATTCAACAAGTGCTTTTGGTTGTGTAGATACCGATATCGTAAGGATTAATGTGGCTTCTGAGGGTGTAATTGATGCAGGTGAGGATTATACAATATATCCTGGCGAAAGTAAACAATTGAATGCCATTGGGAATTGTTCATTTTTTAATTGGTCCCCAAATTATCATTTAACCGATCCTAATATTAAGAATCCAATAGCAAATCCACCAGTGACAACACAATATTTTGTGACTGGTAAAACTGAATTCGGTTGCGAAATTATGGATTCCATAACTATTAGGATTTCTCCTGAATCTATATTAGATTTGCCTAACGCCTTTAGTCCTGGGAGTGGTACAAGTGTAAACGACGAATTACGAATTATCAAACGTGGGTTGGCTACTTTAAATTATTTTAAAATATTTAATCGTTGGGGAGAAATGGTGTTTCAAACAACTGATATAGAAAAAGGGTGGGATGGGAAATTTCGTGGAACTGTTCAGCCAATGGGGGCATACATTTATATAATTGATGCCACCACTTCAACAGGAAAAAAAATATATAAACAAGGAAATGTGACCTTATTGCGATAAAAATAAAATACAAATGAAACTAATCAAAGTTGCTAAAAAAATAATGTTGTCTGCAGCGGTTTTAATCGCTTCATCTAATATGTATGCTCAAGACATGCATTTTACTCAGTTTAACGGAGCTCCAATGATACTTAATCCGGCACTTGCCGGAGCTTATAGTGGAATGTATCGAGTTACTGGAATCTACAGAAATCAATGGTCAAGTGTTACGACTCCATTTGTTACTTTTGGGGGATCAATTGATGCACCTTTATTTAGAGGGATGTCTGAAACTGGTTATCTTGCAGGCGGATTGTCAGTATATAATGATAGATCCGGAGATGGTAATTTAGCGAATCTCACTGCCTTAGGTACAATTGCCTACCATAAGTTTCTTGGTGAGAACAAGGCTTTATCTGTTGGACTTCAAGGGGGGTATACTCAAAAATCTATTGATCTTGCAAGATTGTATTGGGGAGATGAATTTTATAATGGCGGTTTTCAACCAGGAACTACTGGTGAGCAATTAAATCCAAAGGTTAAATATTTTACAGCTAATGCTGGTTTAAGTTGGTCTCATGCACCTGGCGAAGGTAAGTTTGCATACCAAATTGGCGTGGCTGGTCACAACCTGAATCAACCTAAAGAATCCTTTTTAAAGAAAGAGAATAATGAAGTTGGTTTAGGCATGCGAATCAATGCGCAAATTGGAGCAACATGGAATGCATCAGACAGAATGAGTATAAGACCAGCATTTTTATATCAAACGCAAACAGCTGCAACCGAAATGATTGCAGGATCTGAATTTTTATATATTATGGGAGATCCTGATATTCGTTCAGTAGCTACGGGTGTTTTTGTAGGAGGGTGGTATAGATTCGGAGATGCAACATTAATCACTGCTGGTCTTGAATTTAAAGGCTTTAGAGTCGGATTTGGCTATGATTATAATATGTCTGATTTAAAGGTGGCATCAAATGGCAATGGTGGTTTTGAAATTTCATTACGTTATGTTCAGCCTAATCCAATTGACTTTGCCCGCAGAATTGCATTCCCTTGTGCTAGATTTTAAAAAAAAAATCAATAAGGCTTCCTTAATTTAAGTTTACCTATTATATTTACGGCTATATAACATTTCAAAGAAATGATGAGAAAATTTTTGATACTATCGATGATTACCGTATTTTCAGGTCTATGGACGGTAAGTGTGACTGCAGGACCAAAAGAAGATCCAGCCGCTAAATTACCTTTTAACAAGAAGATGAAATGGGCTGTGGGTCTTTATCGAGCTGGTAGTTACTATACAGCAGAGGAGTATTTTATACAACTTAAAAAAGAACAACCTAGAAACCCATATTTAGCTTATATGATAGCTGAATGTATGTGGCAAACAAGAGATTATCCGCCAGCTGCAGAATATTTTGCAGAAGCATTTGCATTAGCACCAGAATTATATCCAGAAGCTCCTTACAAAGAAGGAATCATGCGTAAAATGAATGGTGATTACTTAAGAGCCATTGAACGTTTTGAATTTTATAAAAAGAATTATAAAGGGAAAAACAAGAAAATGAAATTGTTTGCTCAAAGAGAAATTGATGGTTGTAAAATGGCAATTAACTCAATCAATGACCCTGGTAGAGCCTATGTTAAAAATGCAGGCCCTAATGTAAACACGGCTTACACTGAATTATCACCTATGCCTTTAGGAGATACAGCCTTGTTATTCTCAACAATGAACCAAAATAAAATTGGAGAATATGGAAAAGATAAACGTAAGGATTATGTAGCCAGATTTAAGTGGGCTCCAAAAGAATTTGATAGAACAAGAGTTAAAGATAGTTTCGAAGTGGCAATGAAGTTTGAAGACGGAAAGTTTAATGATGGGAAGTATCACGTGGGTAATGGCTCTTGGAGTCCAGGTGGTTCTAGATTTTATTTTACTAAATGTCTTGAGGATGATAGCATGAAAATCAAATGCAAGATCTGGGTAGCAGAATTTAAAAAAGGCCAATGGGGTATTCCTCATCTAGTAGATCAAGAGTTTATCAATGATCCTGAATCTTCAAATACAACACCTTATTGCACTATGATAGGTAAAAAAGAAGTATTGTATTTTGCATCAGATAGAAAACTTCAAAGTGCTGGTAAGTTTGATATTTGGTATTCAGTATATGATTCTTCTAGAAAAACCTACAGAAGACCTCAAAATTGTGGTAAAAAAGTGAATTCTTGGGGAGATGATATGACGCCTTATTACGATAGCAAAAAAGGCAAGCTTTATTTTGCTTCAAATGGGTGGACTAATTTTGGAGGCTTCGATATTTTCTCTGCAGATGGAGGCCCATCAAGGTATACAAATCTAACCAATTTAGGATTCCCTATTAATTCATCAGCCGATGATTTATACTACGTTCAAGATCCAGGACCAAAAGATAATGCATATGTGGTTTCAAATAGATTAGGTTCTTACTTTGTGAAAAACCCAACTTGTTGTGATGATATTTGGAGAGTAATCAAAGAGCCTAGTTTCTATGCGAAAGGAATAGTAGTTGATGAGGTTACTAACGAACAAATTCCAATGGTTGTGGTTAAAATGAGTGATGAAGCAACTTCTGCTTTAAAGGATACCTTTTATTCTAAACAAGGAAATTTCCTTTTCTATACACCAATGGGAAAGAATTACACAATAACTGCTGATAAACAAGGGTATGTTTCAGGTAGAACAACATTAAGTACAACAGGCAAGTCAGTAATTGACCCAGATGATACTACCTTAGTGACTATCTATATGCATAAGATAACATCTGAATTTGAGTTTCATGTCCAAAATGTGTATTATAATTTTGACAAAGGTGATTTTCAACCTGATTCATATACAGCTTTAGATACTCTTGTAAGATTTATGCAGGATAATCCTTCCGTTAGTGTTGAAATTAGATCTTATACTGATAATAAAGGTGAGGACATGTATAACAATGAATTATCTGTGAAGCGAGCTCAAGCAGTGATGTCCTATATGGCAACAAAGGGAATTGATAGAGGAAGAATGATAGCTAGAGGTGAAGGTGAAAAGAACCCAATTGCTCCTAATCAAGTCAATGGAAAGGATAATCCAGTAGGACGCCAATATAATCGTCGAACAGAATTTAGAATTGTTGGAGATTTGCCAGAACAAAGAATTATTTATGATCAAAATAGACCTGAATATATTGATAAAAATGGGACAGAGAAGAGGCAGGGCAATCTAAGAATCAATAATGATGAAGAAGATGACGGAGTGGCTCCAGATAATGATGTTAAACCTGGAAGTAGAATCGAATAAACAAAAGCTTAAACCTCTGAATTTTCAGGGGTTTTTTTTACCAATGATTTTATTCCGATATAAATTCACGGACAAAAACATTTTGTTAGGAATTTAATATTTAAGAAGCAAACAAAAACCTCTACTTTTACGTCTAATTGACAATTTAATTTACATATCATGAAAAAGCTAATTACCTTCATACATTGCACTTTATTTGCAGTTGCAGTTTTTGCTCAAGATTCAAAAACTCTTTCTCCAGAAATTAAAACGCAAATTGAAATT
>JAGNOY010000053.1 GCA_017989935.1 Chitinophagaceae bacterium | reverse complement strand
GTACACTTCAAGGATGGGCATCAGATCCATCAACCCCTTCTAATTTGATTTTAGGAGCAAATGGCATTCATTATGGAACGAATGCACTCAGTGATAGAAATTATCTGGTCAATGGAAAGTTTTGGACGATTAATGGGGATACGCTAGATAATGCTTTTTGTTGTATTCCTACCAATGAGACTCTTTTAGAAACTGCTTGCAATTCCTATTTTTTCAATGGGCAAACACTTACGTCTAATGGAACGTATACGGCTAACTTCATAAACGCCGCAGGTTGTGATAGTATCGTAACGATTTATCTAACCCTCAATCAAAGCAGTTCTTCAACTATTATACAATCAGTTTGCAATTCATATGTTTTCAATGGACAAACTCTTACCTCTAGTGGAACTTATGTAGACACCTTATCAAATGCAGTCGATTGTGATAGTATAGTCACATTAATTCTAACTATTCTACATAACTCAACAGCCATTTCACAAACAGCGTGTAATTCATATTTCTTCAATGGACAAACGCTCACATCAAGCGGAACCTATACAGATACACTGGTAAATACAGCAGGTTGTGATAGTTTGATTACGTTGAATTTAACCATAACTCAAGTAAATACAAGTACAAGCCAATCTGGATTTGTGATATCCTCCAATGCGAATGGAGCCACTTATCAATGGGTAAAATGTCCTTCCTATTCAATTATTCCGAATGAAACAAGTCAGACATATACCGCCGCTGCCAATGGAAGCTTTGCTGTCATCGTTACGCAAAACGGTTGTACAGATACTTCCAATTGTGTAACAGTTACCGGTGTTGGTATTAATGAGCATGAAATGGATCAAACGATTTATGTGTATCCTAATCCGACAAATGGTATTTTTACAATTCAAAAACAAGATCCGTTTAATGGACCTTCTTCTATAAGAATTTTGGATGTAACAGGACAAGTTATCTATACTTCAAATTTCAATCGCCCAACAACTCAATACACGATAAACATTTCTAATCAACCTGCAGGGATCTACCTCGTGGAACTTAAGCAAGATGAAGAAATTGCGAGAGTTAAAGTGGTGAAGGAATAAGTAACCTTTATTTATTTTCTTTCATACGATGTAATAGTCTGCCATTTTTGCATAATTTTAAATTGGATCGTAATTTGTAATATACTCCTCATGAAAAAAGTAATCGCTTCCTTCTTTACAAAAAAACCAACCTTGATTTTTTGTATCGCCATGGATCTGATTGGGATGGCATCCTATATTTTTCCAGGTATGGGAGAATGGGTTGATACAGTTTGGGCTCCCATATCTGGATTTATTTTTGCTAGCAGCTTTGGCGGTGCAGGCGGCGTCATAGGTGGTATCATAAATTTTATCGAAGAAATTATTCCTTTTACAGATATAATTCCAACCTTTACCATTGCATGGTATATCCAAAATAAAATCATGAAAACCGTTGCTTCTGGCTTCAATAAACCCAACACCGAAGACGCAGAAGTGATTGAAATTAAATAAAAGTTATAGACATGAAATCATCTTCAGCTATCGATGCTTACATTTTAAAAGCACAACCTTTTGCTCAACCGATTTTAAACCACCTTCGCGCTTTAGTACATCATGCTTGTCCAGATGTTGTTGAAACCATGAAATGGAGTATGCCTCATTTCGATTACAAAGGTCCATTGTGTAATATCGCTGGCTTTAAGCAACATTGTAGTTTTGGTTTTTGGAAAGCTTCCCTCATGAAAGATCCGGCGCTTATGCAAGCAGCGGCTACCGAAACCGCCATGGGTCATTTCGGTAAAATTACTTCCCTGAAAGACTTACCCTCAGACAAAAAAATGATCGCTTATATTAAAGAAGCCATGAAATTAAATGATGCAGGAATTAAAGTAGAGAAAAAGGCTTCCGTTAAAAAAGAAACAATCATCCCAGCTGATTTTACTAAAGAGCTCAACAAAAATCTAAAAGCTAAAGATACCTTCAATCAATTCAGCGCCTCTTGTAAACGCGAATATGTGGATTGGATTGTTGACGCAAAAACAGAAGCTACTAGAATTAAACGTATGACCCAGGCTATTGCATGGATGGAAGAAGGGAAAAAACGTAATTGGAAATACGAAAAATGTTGATAGTCGTTTATTGATTTTCTTTTCAATCATTTGGGCGGCACACAGGCTTTCCCTTCAAGTCCTCTTCCGATTCGGCTATGCTCACTCAAGTCATATTCAAGTGCCGTGTAGCCTCTCGGCATGCGGGCTTTCCGCTCAATCCTTGCCGCAATACAACCATGGTATAATCAACTAAAAAAAGTTTATGATTATCCGCAAAGATACCCGAATTTTTTTCCACTTTTGCCATGACGCAAAAGTTGAGCAAAAAGTCTAGGCTGAAGATTCTTGGCATAAAAATAATTTCATCTACGCCACTTTTATCCAAACTCGCACTTAATGATTTTCTCCATATGGCAACATTCGTTTGTGCTCAAACAGTGGATAAAAGTTTGGCTTCGATTTCAATATTTTTAGCTGCCTCGAATCTTAGGCCGTATATTCTATGAAGATTTTTTAAAATATTTTGGTATTAGATAGATGACAACTGAGTTTATTAGTTTCGTTAGGTAGCTTAACGGATAAGCATTAAAAAGTTGAAGGTTGCGATGTCGTCTAAACGGTGCCAACGCCCAATAGCTCAATAAAGTGATACAGCTGACCACAAAAAAAAACACCCCGTCAAAAACGAGGTGCTTAATTGAAAAAGTATTTTTCTAATATTTAAAACGAACGGCTACTACAAAATTACGTCCAGGTGCACTCATGCCCGATGCAAAAGCTCGATAGTTTTTGTCTAAAATATTCTCAACACCTGCTTGAAGCTGAACATATTTGGCTACAGTAACTGCAGCCCTGAAATTAATTGTATACCAAGCTGGCGTTCCATTTGGTGTGGCGTATGGTAAATTATCTTCCCCAGCTAAATTATAATCAGCTATTTTTTTACGACTATTATATAAGCTATATAATTCAGTATACCAGATATCACCATTGTAACGCATGCCGATTCTTCCAGTGATTGGTGGCACGTGATCTAAGGGAACTAACACAGTATCCTGATTAAATCTTCCATAAGTATAATGCGCTGAACCAAAAATAGAGAAGTGAACTGAAGGACGAAGCGTGGCATCAAAACCTCCACCATAAATAAATGCTTTGCCTTTATTTTGACTCGCATACACTTTGGTCATAACGCCATTGTATAAGATAGAATCTTGTCCGTTATAACTAAATTCACCCGACACAATCGCATTGGTAAATTTCGTGTAAAACCCATATGAATTTAAAGCCACAGTACCATTATCGTACTGAACACCTATTTCGGCGTTTTGAGTATATTCAGGCTTTAGGTCTACATTAGGTACAATCAGTCGACTATTATTTGATTCAAATACTTTTGTCATATCATCAAAGTTTGGGGAACGAAATCCACTGGATAAATTAGCCGTAAGTCTAAGGTCTTCATCAGGCATAAAAGCTATACCTAAATTACCAGTCAAGGCTTTATGTCTTTGTTCTAAATCAAGAATTGGAATTTTAAATTGTATGGCAGTATCAACCAGCGTCGAATGCAGACTCGTGTAATTAAAACGAATGCCATCATTGATCACTACTTTATCATCTGCAAGTTTTAAAGTATGTTGAGCAAACAATCCAATCAAGTTCATGTTGTTTTTCCCATCAGGATAGCGTGTGTCAATCTTGGTTTCTATGCCTGTGTTGATATTGGTTGCATGGGCCTCAGATTTTAAGGAATTAAATTGCCCATCACTTCCTATGGTCAATTCATGTTGATCGTCTTTATGTCTTAAAGCAAATTGATAACCTGTTACATTAATTTTTTCTTCACGGTGGTTCAAAGAGGTTTTGCCAAAGCTTCTGTTATGTCTGCTTTCTTCGATGTATTGATGATTCAAATTCGCAGTTAATTCTTGGAAGAATCCATTCATTTTCATGGCATCAAATTGGTAGGCAAACAAGGTTCTGAATTGCGGTCCATAATACCATTCGGCGCTTTTAGGCAAGCCAGCACTTGTTTCTGTGAGTCTATCATAACGAGGAATATTTGTGGAGTTAGATAATTGAAAATTGATGCCATGTTTAATATGCTTTCCTTGCTTGATACTGAATTTTTGTAAAAAATCTACCTGACTATAGCCTGAAGAAACTTGTTTGTATGGATCGGGATTTTCTACCATAGAATCTTTGCCGTTGATTCGATCAACCACAAATTTTTTCTTCCATAAATTCATGATAGAATCTACGCCGTTTTTTCCTTGAACTAGATCGCCAAATTGAGAAAAAGTTAAGTTTGAATACGAAGCAAAGTTTTTGTTCCCAAAATGTATTCCAATATTTCCTGTCTTTTCTGCATTTACTGTTGAATATCTCGCAAGGGCGTTTGCACCTGTAACAGTTACTTTGTCTGTTTTGCCAAATTTAGGATCCGCCGTTTTAAGTAAGATTACTCCACCTAAGGCATCACTACCATGAATGGTTGAAGCAGGTCCACTTAACACTTCAATTCGATCCAAAGCATTTTGGTCTATAGAAATAACATTTTGAAGATGTCCTGCTCGAAAAATGGCGTTGTTTAAACGAATTCCATCAACGCTTAATTGAATTCTGCTTGCTTCAAAGCCTCTTAATACAGGGCTTCCGCCGCCTTGTTGACTTTTTTGTACAAATACCTGACCGGTTTGTGTTAAAGCGTCGGCTGTATTTTGGGCGTTCATTTTCGATAAATCTTTTGACGAAATAATGTCTATTTTTTGAACAATATTTTTTTTCTTTTCACTGAATTTGTTTCCTGAAATAACGATTTCAGTTAAGGAAACATTTTTAATTGAGTCTTTTTGTTCTTGAGTCTGTGCAAAAACTTTATTGCAAGTGAGTATAATGCCAATGGCAAGTATTGATTTAAATTTCATGATATTTTTATAAGAAGTTAAGTTGTACTTAAACAAGGAAACTTTGCACCTTGTTCAAGTATCAAATGAAAGAATATGTACAATGTTGCGCTGGTTTAATTCAGTCGCAGGAGGCAATCTTTAAAATAGTTGTACGATGGTATTTTAAAGAAAAAGTTGAATAGCCTATAATCCTATATAAATTTCGGAGGAGGAGAATTATTTTTCTGAAATTGTTGAGATTTAATTTCAGTGAGAGAAATAGAATAAGGAGTGTAATTCAAGGCATTAAAAAAACTGATTTGTTTAATGTCTTCAAAATAAAGGAATGCAAAAGCAAATGAGCTACCTTTTTGTGCTTGTTTTTTTTGATGCCCTTTGATGTCTTTTAACATGAAATCTTCTTTCTCATCAAAATGACCGTGCACCTGAACCATGTTTCTTACATAAGAGATATGGTGAATGTCAAACATGTGATGATTAATTTCAATTTCCTTGCTTTTTTTTGTAAACAAGGTATTCCATTCTTCTTTAGAAAATTCGAGTATTTGATAAGATGCTAGCTTACTTAATTTAAGTCGGGTTTCTTTCTTGTGTGCGCTGAGTAGTATTGAATGCAACAATATCGTTCCCTGAGAAACAAGAAAAAATATTAACAAGAATGTGGCAATTCTATGACGAAACATAAACAATAACCTAAATTGAAATTCGTTAAAGTTCAAATATAAGCACAAAATTGTTTACATAAAGGGTAGATGATGTAAACGATTCCAATGCTTTAAACGTCTTAAAAAAGTGAATGAAAAATATACAGTCATGAAAACAATGAAACCTCAAGCAGCGAATAGCTTATTGCTTTTAACTTTTCTGTATGCCTTAATTGTGATTATGCTTTTTTCTTGCAATCATAAAAGCAAAGTCCTTTCGAATCAAAGCAAACAACAAGTTAGACTTAATTAAACAAGCAAATTGCTTTTAAACCAATACATCTCCGCTCATTTCAGCAGGAATAGGTATGCCCATGAAATGAAGTATCGTAGGTGCAATGTCACCTAATTTGCCGTCTTTTACTTTTCCTTTAAATGAATTAGAAATGATAAAAAATGGAACTGGATTCAATGTATGCGCAGTATTTGGACTTCCATCTTCATTAATCATATAGTCGCTATTTCCATGATCGGCGGTTAAAAAAATTGTGTATTCTTTCTTTAATGCCAATTGCACAATTTGTTCTACACAACGGTCAACGGTTTCAACCGCTTTAATCACAGCCTCCCAAACACCAGTATGTCCAACCATATCTGCATTGGCAAAATTGAGGCAAATAAAATCTGCTGATTGTTTGTCTATTTCTGGTAGAATAGCTTTTGTTAAATCTTCTGCGCTCATTTGAGGTTTTAAATCGTAAGTAGCCACATCTTTCGGGGATGGGCACATAATTCTTTTCTCGCCTACAAATTCGTTTTCTCTTCCTCCACTAAAGAAGAAAGTTACATGAGGATATTTTTCAGTTTCAGCAATCCTTATTTGGGTCTTATGATGCTGTTCAAGTACCTCTCCAAGTGTATATTTTAGATCATCATTCGTGAAAATTGGGAATACTTGCTTAAAATTTTTGTCGTATTCAGTCATGGTAAAATAGGACAGAGTCAAAGGGTGCATATTAAATTCCTGATAGGCTTCTTGGGTAAGCACTTCTGTGATTTCTCTGCATCGATCTGTTCTAAAATTAAAGCAAAAAACAACATCATCTTCTTTAATTGTAGCATTTGGCTCTCCATTTTCATCTACTGAAATAATGGGTTTGATAAATTCGTCGGTGATACCCTCTTCATAGGATTGTTCAATATCTGCTAGGATATTGGTTGATTTTTTTCCAATCCCATGCACTAAAGCATCATAGGCTATTTTTACTCTTTCCCATCTTTTGTCACGGTCCATGGCATAGAATCGTCCTGTGACAGAGGCAATTTTGCCAACGGTTGATATTAAATGTTTATTAAGTTCTTGCACAAATCCATAGCCACTTTTAGGATCAGTATCCCTGCCATCTGCAAAAACATGAATATAAACCCTATTAACCTCTTTTTTATGCAATATATTGCAAATATCTTTAATGTGATTTATATGTGAATGAACTCCTCCATCGCTCAAAAGTCCGATCAAATGAAGCGTTTTATTTTCGGATTTCACTTTGTTTATGAGCGATAAAAAGGTAGGATTTTGTTCGAATTCACCGCTTCTCATGGCCACATTAATTCGCTGCAACTCCTGATAGACAATACGCCCTGCTCCAATATTGAGATGTCCGACTTCGCTATTCCCCATTTGCCCATTTGGCAGTCCAACCATTTCGCCACATGTAATTAATTCAGCATTGGGATAAGTTGAATAAAGTGATTTGACAAAGGGGACATTCGCGTGTTGAATGGCATCCGATGATTTAATTTGGCCGTGACCCCAGCCATCCATGATGATTAACAGACTCTTATTTGACATCATGCAAAAATAATGTAATATTTGCATTTAATTAGTCACTACTATTTCTACGAATTGAATTTACGTATTCAAATATTTAATAATCTATCGGTTCGAGTATTTTATTTATTCTTTGGCCTAGTAGTTTTTATGTCCTTTAATGCTCAGGCTCAAAATGTAATGATCACCATTGGCAATGCCCTTCAAGAAGGTAAGGCAACAAAGGCTTCTCCATATTTTGATAATACAATTGATTTGACATTTTCAGATGAAACAAGCACCTTTAGCAAAAAACAAGCCGAAATTGTATTGCAAAGATTTCTGTCAAAGGTTGAGCCCAAAAGTTATGTGAGTAATCAGAATGGAGATTCGGCTTACAACAAGTCTAAATTCTGTATTGGTACATTAGTTACTTCTAATGGTAACTATAAGGTGTATATGTTTTTTATATTGCGACAGAAAAATTATTATTTAAAGGAATTGAGATTAGAAAAGTAGAATTATTTGTAAGGTTACTTTAATTCAAATTTCTGCTAAACAAAGAATTATGAATTTTATAGATTTTATTCGTACTGCCTTGGAGGAAGATATTCAAGATGGTGATCACTCAACTCTAGCCTGTATACCAATTGAGGCAAGAGGACAAGCAGTCTTGAAAATAAAGGAAGATGGAATCATCGCAGGAATTGAAATTGCAAAAGAGATATTTAACTTTATAGAGCCCACAGCCATTTTTGAGTCTTTTAAAAAAGACGGAGATCAGGTAAAGTATGGTGAGAAGGCATTTGAAGTAAAGGCTTCAGTACATACCATTTTAAAGGCAGAAAGGTTGGTATTGAATATTATGCAAAGAATGAGCGGAATAGCTTCATTGACCAATAAGTATGTAAGTAAGATTCAAGATTATCCAACTAAAATTTTGGACACAAGAAAAACAACCCCCAACTTCAGATGGTTCGAGAAAAAGGCAGTTTTAATTGGAGGTGGTCATAACCATCGATTTGGATTATATGATATGATTATGCTTAAAGATAATCATATTGATTTCTGCGGAGGAATTGAATTAGCCATTGATAAGACTTTAGCTTATTTGAAAACAAAACAGCTTGACTTGAAAATTGAAGTGGAGGCACGTAACTTGGAGGATGTAAAAAGGGTTATCGCTCACGGAGGTATTGATAGAATTATGTTGGATAATTTTGAACCCGCTGCGATTGAAGAAGCACTTGCACTTATCCAAGGTAAATACGAAACAGAAGCAAGTGGAGGAATTAACCTAGAAACAATTGAAGCCTATGCAAAAACAGGGGTCGATTTTATTTCTGCAGGAGCTATAATCCATCATGCAGTGAGTATGGATTTAAGTTTAAAAGCGATGTCTTAATGGAGGAATCTACTATTTGCTTTATTGTCAATTCAAGAATTGGAGAAAAGAAAATCTTTCAATTGAATGAAGCAATTAAGCAAAATATCAATCTACCTGTTGAAATCTATTATACTCAATTTGGTGGACATGCGACGGAATTAGCTAAACAGGCAATAGATAAAAAGACATCAATAATTGTTGCAGTCGGAGGCGATGGTACAGTCAATGAAATTATTCAACTTGTAGCCAAAAGCGAATCTGCACTCGCCATTGTGCCCACTGGGTCTGGGAATGGTTTGGCGCGGCATTGTCAAATACCTTTAGAGATTGAGCAAGCAGTGAAATTGATTACGTCTGGACGCCCGGAGAAAATAGATTTAGGCAAGGCCAATGATATTTATTTTATAAGCAATGCCGGTGTTGGATTTGATGCTATAGTTTGCCAGGCTATTAAGGAAACAAAAAGCCGAGGGCTTAAAATGTATATGTTAAAAGTCGTTCAGCATTATTTTACTTATAAGTCAGCTTATTATCAAATTGAATCAGGGGGTAAAACCTTTACAGAAAAGGCCTTTTTACTGAATGTGGCTAATGGTAAAGAATTTGGTTATGGCTTTGAAATAGCCCCTGAAGCCAATTTACAAGATGGTATGTTAGATATGATCTTGGTGAA
>JAGNOY010000402.1 GCA_017989935.1 Chitinophagaceae bacterium | reverse complement strand
AATTTGATAAGGTCTCACATTTTCTGGTCCACTGTTGACTCTGAAAACATTGCTTAACTGATAGGATCCATACACAGAAAAATTACCCCAACCCATTCTGCCCGTTACAGCATAGCGCCATGTTTCGAGATAGCGTTTGGTGCTGACTTTTTCGATGATAGGTTTGTTGTTGAAAGTTCTTTTTCCTTTGGTATGCGAAGAAATTAAGGCGCCTACTTTTAATCCAAAAGCTGCTTTAAACCCTTTATTACGATCTTCTTTATTGCCAAAATATCGCAGTTCGAAAGGTGCTTCAATATAGGCTGTAGTTAATTTGTACTTTTTATATGCATCAGAGGTTTTGAAATAAATAAATGTGGTAGTATCTGTCAGTTCAAATGTTTGCTTTTTCAGATAAATATTACTTGTTCCAATACCAGCGCCTGCTGCAAAACTGAAGTTAGATTTTGCAATGGGAAAATCGTAGCATACATATGCGTTGAAGGCTCTGCCTAATCCACCAATTTGAAGCGTATCAGGTGCATTATTCCAGTTTTCGTAGCCAATTTGAAGCATGACAAAATCTCTTGAAGGAAGCGCGTAGCTAGATTTTGTTTTGTCTTTACTACCCATTTGGGCTTGAGTACTTGTAGAGAACCACATGATCAATGCAGTCAATAGAGCGATATGTTTTGTCATTTCTATGAATTGGGCGCAAATATATTACATACTGACTATAACAAAGCGTTAAAATGAAAGGTTTGCAAAATGTGTACTTGTAGTTAAAATTTGTGCCTTGAGTTGTAAAATAATTTCGCGCTGACATAAGAATAAGTCCACTTATACAATTCCATACTCACGAACTACAAGCGAAGATGTATATTTGTTTGGTGCGTTGGTCAACGAAATACCTTGTTTTTCAGTTTACTGGTTGGGGCTTATTTACCCTGCTGAATATTTACATTTCCTATATCACCACCGAGTTTTCGGCCACTATAGTTTGGTTAAATATTTTGTTGTTCTTATTTGGATTTGGCATTACGCATGTTTATCGAAGTATCATTACTGCCTATCAATGGACGACATTAACTACAGAAAAATTAACGCTACGTGTATTTGTAGCTATGGTTATTATGGGTTTGATGTATACTAGTTTTTATTATCTAACCTTAGGTATTGCGTTTCATAGACCGTCTTCGTCTTTTAACCTAGGTGCTTTGATGGGTTCTTTTTTTTCTGTGTTGATTTTATTTGGGTTTTGGAATGGGTTCTATTTCGCATGGAATTATATAGAAACCAACCGCAGAACCTTAATTGATAAACTTAAAATGGAATCAACCATGAAAGATTTAGAAATCAAAACCTTGCGCGCGAACCTTCAACCTCATTTTATTTTTAATGCCTTGAACAGTATACGTGCATTAATTGATGAAGATCCTGAATTGGCCAGAAAAGCCATTACCCAGATATCTAATATTTTGCGGAGTTCTATATCTAAGCAAGAAGCAACTGATAGTTTAGAAAATGAAATGAAATTGGTAGACGATTACCTAGCCTTAGAAAAAATTAGGTTTGAAGAGCGCTTGCAAGTGAGTCAAGAGATTGACCCCCAAACTTTAAGTCTTCAAATTCCAACGATGATGCTACAAACCTTGGTAGAAAATGCCATTAAGCATGGAATTTCTACCTTAGAAGCTGGAGGCTGTATTCACATTCAATCTAAATTGCTGAAAGATATTTTACATATTCAAATTAAAAATACCGGTCAATTAAATGCCTCTGTTTCTCATCCCGAAAGTCTTGGTTTTGGGCTAAAGGCTACAGAACAGCGTTTGCAATGGCTACACGGTAAAAATGCCACCATACAATTATCTCAAGCACAAGAAGAGGTGCTTGCACATATTACAATTCCTTTAAAACATATACCATGATTAAATGTATTATCGTCGATGATGAACGACTTGCCAGAAATGAACTTAAAAAAATATTGACAGCCTTTCCTGAAATCGAAGTGATCGAAGAGGCGGTGAATGTGCAGGATGCATTAGAAAAAATTGATACCCTGCAACCACAACTTATTTTTCTCGACATTCAAATGCCAGGAAACAAAACTGGTTTTGACTTATTAGATTTGTTAGAGTACACCCCCAAAGTGGTGTTTACTACGGCGTATAACGAATTTGCCTTAAAGGCTTTTGAGTTTAATGCACTCGATTATTTGCTCAAGCCCATCGAAACTAAAAGATTATCCGAAGCCATCGAAAAAGTAAAAAAGACCATAGAAACAGAAACGCATACACAAAAAAATTCATTGGGCGTAAATGATCAAGTGTTTGTGAAAGATGGAGAAAGATGTTGGTTTGTTAAATTAGGCGAGGTACGTTTATTCGAGTCTGTGGGCAATTATGCCCGTGTATTTTTTGGAACTAACAGGCCACTCATTTTAAAATCGCTTAATTCCTTAGAAGACCGTTTAGATGGGAAAGTGTTTTTTAGGGCCAATCGAAAGCACATCATCAATCTGCAAATGATTACTAAAATAGATAATCAATATAATGGCGGACTTAAAGTGACTTTATCGGGTGGAGAAGAAATAGAAATTTCGCGACGACAAG